>JAYVGL010000254.1:0-2804 GCA_043772175.1 Pyrinomonadaceae bacterium
GGATGCCGACGCGCCGCCGGTTTATATTCCCGCCAAAAATCTCGATTACGAAATGGAAGTCGGCTTTTTCGTCGGCAAAGGCAATCAGATGGGCGAAACGATTCCGATTGAAAATGCCGAAGAACATATTTTCGGGCTGTGTCTCGTCAACGATTGGTCGGCGCGGGACATTCAGGCGTGGGAATATCAGCCGCTTGGACCTTTTCTGGCAAAGAGTTTTGCGACGACCGTTTCGCCGTTCGTCGTGACGATGGAAGCCCTCGCGCCGTTCCGCGTTCCGGCGTTTGAGCGCGAAGAAGGCGATCCGCAACCGCTCGATTATCTGAACGGCGAAACGAATCAAAACTCCGGCGGTTTCGACATCAAGCTGGAAGTCTATATTCAAACCGCGAAAATGCGCGACGAAAACGAACCACCTTTTTTATTGAGTCGCTCAAACACGAAAGATTTATACTGGACAATCGGGCAAATGCTAACTCATCACGCTTCAAACGGCTGCAATTTGCAGACCGGCGATTTAATGGCGACGGGAACGGTTTCCGGGCAAGGCAAAGACGAGCGCGGCTGTTTATTAGAATTAACGTGGCGCGGCAAAGAACCGATAAACCTGCCGAACGGCGAAGAACGACGATTTTTAGAAGACGGCGACGAAATCATAATGCGCGGATTCTGCGAACGCGAAGGTTTCCGCCGCATCGGTTTCGGCGAGTGTCGCGGGCGCGTTCTTCCGGCGGATTAAGAATAAAAATGAAGTTTTATCTCGGCGCATATTATCTTATCAAGTTACGCAACTCAGACTCCATAGATAGTTCGAGAAAGTATCTTTACACTTCCAGCACTTGCATAAATGACAGCTTGCTTGACGGCTGGTCTTTGTCTTGGGCAAACACAACTCTTCAAGAATTTAAAGAAGCCTCAGAGAATTTTTCGATAACTTCCGATGAAATTAAACAAATTCAAACTTGGGCAGACCAAAAATTTAATGAAGCAGAGATCGGTTGGTCAAACGTCTTTTATGATTTAGAAACTTTATCCGAATACAAAAAGTTTTTCAAAAAATTCGGTAAAGATGTTAAGACTTTAGCAATTTATTTTAGCGAAGAAGAGAAAGACAGGTTATCGAAAGAGTTCGATTTTGAAGGCAAAACGACGGGTTCGGTTGGTTTAGAAACTTTGCTTTCAAAACAAATTATTGAAACTCAAAAAGGAAAAACAATCGGTTATGATTTAATCGGAATCGAACTTGGAGGTGATTTTCACACATTTTATTGCCACGATATGGCAGAAGATTTAAGAAGCAAGTTTGGCTTAGAAATAAACGAATACGGTTTGATTGAAGATTGTAATGAGTGGAATAGCTTAGTCGAATATATGAACGCTGAAGGAACAGGTTGTGAACCTGTTCCTTGGTTTTATGTCAAAGTTAAACTGATTGCGTAAGATTTTCGGAGCTTTTCTGTTAAAATTCCAAATATGGACACAGCAATTGCATATCGCTACATCACGACGAAAGAAGGGATTTTAAGCGGCGAGCCGATTATTAAAGGAACTCGAACGCCGGTGCGCGCCATTGTTGAAAATTGGCGTTTGGGTTATACGCCCGAAGACATTGTGCGCGGATTGCCGCATTTGACGTTGGCGCAGGTTTTTGAAGCGATGAGTTATTACCACGATAACAAAGTGGAGATAGACGATTATATCGAACGCAACCGAATTCCCGACGAACTGATTTATCAATCCGGGAGAAAACCGTGAGCAATATTTTTATCAGGGTTTACTTGGACGAAGATGTAAATGTGCTTATCGCCGAACTTGTCCGAGCCAAGGATTTCAAATCTGCCACTGTCAGCGAAGTTGGGAGAAGAGGCAAATCCGACCCTGAACAGTTGAACTATGCGACGCAAAACGGATACGCGATTTTGACACATAACCGGATTGATTTTGAAAAATTGGCGCAGGAATACTACACAGACGGCAAATCTCATCACGGGATCATCATTGCCGTTCGTCGCCCGGTTCACGAGGTTGCAGAACGATTGCTGAACACTTTGAACGACTTCACGGCGGACGAAATAATTAACCAAATCATCTACATTTAAAATGAATTTCGCGTTAGATAAATTTCACGACGAGTGCGGCATTTTCGGCATTTTCGGACACCGGGAAGCCTCGACGCTGACGCAGCTTGGGCTTTTCGCGTTGCAGCATCGCGGACAGGAAGCCTGCGGCATCGTTTCCAGCGACGGCGCGGATTTGCATCAGTTTCGCTCGCAGGGTTTGGTCGCCGATGTCTTGAGCGAAAGCGTTTTGAAAGAATTGACTGGCAAAAGTGCCATCGGACACACGCGCTATTCGACTGCCGGGAAAAATACGATCAAGGAAGTTCAGCCGTTCAGCGTCGCCTGTCAGCACGGGCAAATCGCGGTTTGCCACAACGGAAATCTGCCGTTTGCTAATCAGAAACGCGCCGAACTTGAGAAATCGGGTGCGATTTTTTCTTCGACTTCCGACACGGAAACGATTTTGCATTCAATCGCCAGATGCGAAGCGAGAGATGCGACCGAAGCGATTGAAAAAGTTTTGCGCGATACCGAAGGCGCGTTTTCGCTGCTGTTTTTAACGCCGAAATGCTTGATTGCGGTGCGCGATCCGCGCGGATTTCGCCCTTTAAATCTGGGCAAATTAAATGGTTCGTGGTGCGTCGCGTCGGAAACCTGCGCGTTTGATTTGATTGACGCGGAATATGTCCGCGAGATAAAAGCCGGGGAGATGCTGGTGATTGACGAAAACGGCGTTCACTCTTC
>JAYVGL010000255.1:0-12027 GCA_043772175.1 Pyrinomonadaceae bacterium
GATCACCGATCAAATCGTTCGTTTTATGGTTCCCGTCAGTCTTCGGCAAAAGGAACAGCAGGGCGCACTCGGTAATCTGATTTCGATTTTGCCGGTCGAGATTCCGCTTGACATCGCGGATTTGGCGCATCGTTTTACTTACGTCAACCGCAAAACCGCCGTGATGAAATCGGCGAATCTGGCGGTCGGTCTGCTGACCGTCGCTTCTTTGTTTGCGATTCTGCCCGCGCCGCTGCAATCGGGCATCGCAGCGGTCGCCGATCTGCCGTTTCCGCCGTTTAATTTAGTGGCGACGAATGTTCCGGGACCGCAAGTACCGCTTTATCTGGCGGGCGTAAAAATGCTGGCGCAGTATCCGTATGTGCCGATTGGCTACGGTTTGGGTTTGGGCTGCGCGATTTTAAGTTACCATCAAACGCTTTATTTCGGTTTGTCGTCCGATGCACAGGCGATGGGCGATGTGGAAAAGTTCAAAGAGATTTTAGATGAAGTTTTCGCCGATTTGAAAGGCGTAGTTGAAAAATTAGAAAACCAAACGGCAAACGCCGTCGGCGCGGAAAAGTAGTTACCGAAAGAAAAAGAAATGGACGTTTTAGAAAGCGAAATTCAAGTTTTGACCGGATTCGACAAAGTGATGCGTTCGTCCGCGCTGCCGATTTGGTTTGAGTCGCTGACCGGCATTGACTGGACTCTGCTGCACATTTCGCCGGTTTACTACGGCTTCGGCATTCCCAAAGGCGACGGTTCGGCGACGGTCGTCGTTCCCGGATTCTTAGGTTCGGACTTTTATTTATACGAGCTTTATCTGTGGCTCGCCCGCGTCGGCTACCAGCCGTATTTTTCCAACATCGGCTGGAACGCGGATTGTTTGAACTCATTGGCTGAAAAATTAACCGCGACCGTCAAACAGGCGCACACCGAAACCGGCAAAAAAGTTCACTTGATCGGACACAGTTTGGGCGGCATTTTGTCGCGTTCGGTCGCCGCCGTTCATCCCGATTTAATCGCTTCGGTAACGACGCTCGGCTCGCCGTTTCGCGGTGTTAAATCACATCCGCAAGTCGTCCGAATGTCGGAACTGATTCGCCGCCGCATTTTTCTGACGATTGATAGAGACGAGCATCCGCAATGTTTTACCGGCTTCTGCGATTGTCCGGCGGTGACGGCTCTGCAAAATTCGCTGCCTGCCGAAATTCGCCAAACCGCGATTTACACGAAAACCGACGGCATCGTTGACTGGCGTTCGTGCGTTTTGCAAAAAGCGGAAAATGATTTTGAAGTTACCGGAACGCACATCGGTTTGGCGTTTAATTTTCAGGTTTACAAACTGATTGCCGAAAGACTAAAAAGCGAAACCTCGCGTTTGAGATGAATTTAAGGCGAAACCGCCGCCGCCCAGATTCAGGTTCAACGAAAAACACAACCGGAAAGCCGCTGTTCCGCCATACGTTTATTGGTTTTTCAGTGCAGTGTTACAACGCAATCTCCGCCAAAAACTCTGCTGCCGTTAAAATTAAAATTCCTTCGTGTTCTTTTAAATTCAACAAATCGCTGTCGCCTGAAACTATAACTTCCGCATCAGCAGAAAGCGCACAAGCTAAAACCGCATCATCGTCCGGGTCAACCAAAATTACCGGTTCAATCGGTTCGACTTCAATCACCGTTGCCAACGCGCTGAAGCCTGAAATTAAATCTTGAACCGTAACATTGGCGGCGGCGAGTTTGGGGGTGAACTTCTCACGGCTCAGAACATCTTCCAATTCCTCAAGCAAAACAAGGCTGGAGCAAAGCTCAATAATTCCGTCGCGGGCAGCGTCCAAAATTCGACGCTGGTTGCCGCGCCATAACAAACCGGAAACGACGATGTTCGTATCGGGAACAATGCGCGTCATTCTGCGCGACGCTCCCGACGAGAAGCCGCGATTTCCGCTTCGATTTCCGCAGCGGTCGGCGGCTCATCTAAATCCGCTAAACGGTCTGCCGCCGCGAACAATTTATTTACTCGGCGACGGCGAATTTCGGTTCGCAGTAATGAAGCAATAAATTCCGGTCTGAGCAAGCCGTTAGCTTCGGCTTCACGGGCTAAATTATCGGGCAAAGTTAAAAGAATTTCTGACATAGCAATATAGTAACGCCCAATCAGCAAGAGTCAAACAAATCCGTTTATGATTGAGCGGAAATCGGAAACAGGAAACTGTCGAACGCTTGAGATGACGTGGGGCGAAACCGCCAGAAGTCAACTTTAAGTTTAACGGAAAACTTCGATAAGAAAGTCGCTGTTTCGCCCTCACGTCCATTGATTTGTTAGACGTGCGTTTAATCACAGACAAACATTAGATTACAGCCCGTTTTAGAAACTTCGTCGCAAGCATAAACCAACTTACGCAATGCTTTTACTGCGTTCGCTTCGGTCAACTTTGTTTTCAAATGCAAACACTCACTACGAAGTTCTGTGATTTCTTCGGGAGTGTAAAGATAATCTTCATACATATCATATATTCGAGCAAGCATCGGGTAGTCGGGAATAGACTGCTGAAACTTCTTTCGATTGCGTTCGTGAAGTTCCATAATATCTTCGCCCTCAACATATTCGTCATACTTAGTTTTGCCAGCATCGAGCGCGTTCCATAACAAAGTCTCCCAATCGTTGCCGTGAAAATCTAAGTCAAGGTAGCGAATATCTCCGTCCTGATACGGTTTCCAGTCGGGCGTGCAAACAACGTAAAGATGAAGCGAACCATTACCGAATCCATCAAATAAATCTGCATCTTTCGGGTCAATCGCTTGCGCCATACTTCAAATTCTACACTTCTCGCGCTTACCAAGAAACGTCTAACTACTTATTAACATCAATGCCGTTGATAATACCGTGATTTTCGAATATTATCAACGAACTTTTTCGCCGAAAAATCTTAATAAACTCTCCGCGTTTTGATCGTTCCCTTCACATCGCGCAAAATCTCGAACGCTTCTTTTGACAGTTTTTTGTCAACGTCTAGAATGACATAGCCGGTTTCGTCGTTCGTCTTTAAGAACTGCCCTAAAATGTTGATGTCGTGCGCCGACAGCTTCGAGTTTATTTCAGACAAAACGCCGGGAATGTTTTCGTGAATGTGCAGAATGCGGTGCGTTTTGTCCTGCGGCGGCAGGTTGACTTGCGGAACCGTATGCGAGCCTTCGCTGGTTCCGAGTTCGAGGTATTTAATCAGTTTTCCGGTTACGTCCAAACCGATGTTCGCCTGCGCTTCTTCGGTCGAGCCGCCGATGTGCGGCGTTAAAATGACGTTCGGCAGATTTTGCAGAACGGATGTGAATTCGTCACCGTTTTTCTCCGGTTCAAACGGGAAGACATCAACCGCCGCGCCGGAGATTCTGCCGTTTTCGATGAAGATTCGGAGAGCGTCCAAATCAACCACTTCGCCGCGTGAATAATTCAGGAAAATCGCGCCGGTTTTCATCGCCGAAAGCGTTTCTTCATTTATCATATTGCGCGTCGCCGCATCGCTTGGGACGTGCAGCGTTACGATGTCCGACTGCGCTAAAAGCTCGCTCAAATCGCGGATTTGCTTGGCGTTCCCCAACGGCAGTTTCGTCAAAACGTCGTAATAGACGACGTGCATTCCCAACGCTTCCGCCATCACCGAAACCTGCGAGCCGATGTTGCCGTAGCCGACGATTCCGAGCGTTTTGCCGCGCAGCTCAAACGCGCCTTTCGAGTCTTTCAGCCACACGCCCCGATGCGCCGCGATGTTTTTGTCGGCGATTTTGCGAATCAGCATCACGCACAGCGCGATCACCAATTCGGCGACCGAGCGCGTGTTGGAATACGGGGCGTTAAAAACCGCCACGCCTTTTTCCGTCGCGCTTTTCAGATCAACCTGATTAACGCCGATGCAGAACGCGCCGACTGCCAGCAGTTTGTCGGCATTTTCGAGAACTTTAGCGGTAATCTGCGTTTTTGAACGAATGCCCAAAATGTGAACGCCTTTGATTTCCTCGCTCAAGTCGGCTTCCCGCAGCGCGCCTTTGATTTGCTTGATTTCGGCGTAACCGCCCGAGTTTAGTTCGGCGACCGCCGCGTCGGAAATGGTTTCGAGCAGCAGAATTTTGATTCGGCTGCGCGGATAAGATGTCTGCGTGTCTTTCATATCTTTATATTTTCAGATCGAATCGGTTTCTCAAAAATAAATTCGGAAATCCGAAACCCTGAACGTAAATTCAAAATTTTTGAAAAAAGCGATTATACCAAAAAAGACGAAAGCGGAAGTTCGCCCTCGTCTTTTTTGGCAAAAGCGGAGGAACTCCGAACTGCTCGAAAACTATTTTCAGGAGGTTGAGATTGCCGGTCTGATTTTATTTTCCGACGTGAAATGTGCAGAATTCTTTCGGTTCCGCGCCTTTGCTGAAAGTTTGCGGACGCTTGTCGGGGCAGTTAGCGGTCGCCCGCATTCCGGTCAAAGGGCAAACCATCAGCGTAATGCTTTGTTCGATTTCGACTTTCGGAATATCGTCGCCGACGTTCGGCTTCGGGGCGGAATTGGAATTCTGCCCGGCATCCTGCCACGTCTGAAACGGCGTTTCGGTCGGAGTCGGCGCGGGAACATCGGTATCGCTCAAGCCGTCGTCAACCGGCAAAAGCGTTTTATTCGGGACTGTTCCGATCACGAAAAGTTCGACGCGGCGAAATTCGGGCGGCACTTTGGTAACGTAAAGCGGTTTATCTTCAAGCGTCGTTTCCTCGCCGTCGGTCGGCAAATCCTGGTTGACATTTTGGTTGGCGTTTTGCTTCGCCTTATTTTTCAGCAAAAGCGTCTGTTCGGATTTGGCGGTAACGGCTTCGGCGTTGGAGAGTTCGCGGATTAAGGAGCCGTTGCGCGTATCAATCTCGGCTTTTTTAACCGATTCGGGCATCTGCCAATCGCCGTTCCATTCCGGGTGTTCGTTTAAAGCCTCGCGCATAAAATCCGCCCAGATCGGCATCGCCGAATCCGCGCCTTTCATTCCCAAATCGTCGTTGTCGTCGAAACCGACATAAACGACGCAGACGATTTCCGGCGTGAAGCCGACGAACCAGCCGTCGCGTGAAGTTCCGGTTTTGCCCGCGAAAGCCGTTTTGCCTTCGACGTTTTTGAAGCCCCAAGCCTTCGCTTCCGCCGCCGTGCCGCGATTGATGACATCCTTCATAATGTCGTTCATAACGTAGGCGATATCAGAATGAATGACGTTTTTGCGTTCGGCAACGGGCGCGTTGATGGTTCTGCCGTTGCCGTCGGTTACACGGCTGATCGGCAGCGGCGCGACTTTATCGCCGAGGTTGGCGAAAATCGTGTAGCCCGTCGCCACCTGCAAAGGCGTGGCTTCGTTCGTGCCGAGAGCCATCGAAGGATACGCTTTTTCCGGCTTCGGCAAACCGGCTTTGTCGGCGAGCTGCATCACTCTCCCGATGTTCAATTCCATTCCTAAATCAACCGTAATCGTGTTTTTGCTTTTCACGAGCGCGTCGCGCAAAGTCAAATCTTTGTTGGAAAATGTGTCGCCGTAATTGTTCGGGGCGTAAGTAGCATTGCCGAAAGTGAAAACTTTTTTCTCGTCCTTAAAAATCGTCGCGGCGGTCATCACGCGGGAATTCATTTCATACGCCGAACTCAAAGCGGTCGCGTAAACGAACGGTTTGAAAACCGATCCCGGCTGTCTTTGCGCGTCGGTGGCGCGGTTAAACTGCGTTTCGAGAAAATCGCGTCCGCCGACCATCGCCACGATTTCGCCGGTTTTCGGACGAAGGGCGACGAGCGCGGCTTGCAGATTTCCTTTCGGTTTTTTCGGAAAGTATTTGTCGAGTTTGTCGAGCCGGTCATTGACGATTTTATACGCCGCCTTTTGTAAATCAGGGTCAATCGTCGTGTAAACCCGCGAATGCTGCAAGGCTTCCGGGTCGCTCGTAACTTTCGGTAATTCTTCGATGGCGAACTGCGAGAAATACGGCATTCCCTGTAAATCTTTGCCGTTCGTAATTTTGCGAACGTCGAGCGTCGTGCCTTTGGCGGCGTTCGCCTGTTCCGCCGAAATCGCGCCCGCTTCAATCATCGAATCGAGAACCTGATTGCGCCGTTCGGTTACACGCGCCGGATTTTTATACGGATTGTAACGATTCGGACTGCGGATAATTCCGGCGATAAACGCGGCTTCGGGCAGCGTTAACTGCGAAACGTCCTTGCCGAAATAAGCGTCCGAGGCTTCGCCGACACCGTAAATCGAAACGCCGTTCTGCTGTCCGAGATAAATCTGATTGGCGTAAAGCGTGAAAATCTGTTCCTTCGACAGTTTGGTTTCGAGGATAACGGACATATACGCTTCCTTGACTTTGCGTTCGAGCGTCTGTTCGTTGGTCAGAAGCAGATTTTTGACAAGCTGCTGCGTGATGCTTGAGCCGCCTTGATTATTAAGTCTTGAGTTTTCGTCCTCCTTCTCGTAACGCCGCCAGAGTGCGCGGGCGATGCCGCGAAAGTTCACGCCGTAATGCTCGAAAAATGCGCGGTCTTCGGTCGAAGTAATCGCTTTGACCAGATGCGGCGGCAAATCGGCAAAGGTTACGACCTTGCGCCGCCCGTCGCCTTCCGCCGCGACGGAACTCAAAATCTGCGGTTCGATTTGAGTTTGTCTAGTTTCTTTGCCCGCGTCCGTGTCGGTGATTTTCTCGATTGATTTGCCGTCTTTTTTAAACTCGACAGCGAGCGCGGCGAAATTCTTTTTGCCGTCAATCGTCGCCGTCGCGCCCGGTTCGATCTCGATTTTATTGCCGGAAATTTGATAACGACTGCGCGAGGCGGCGGCTTGCTGATTTTTCTCGATGTAGCCTGCCGACTTCAGATAAGTCATTAAATCTTCAATTGAAATGTTTTCATTTTCGCGTAAAATCTTCGGCGCGGAATAGATGCCCGCCGAATTCGTGTAAACATCGCCCTTCAAAAACAAATCAATCCGGTCGGAATAATCGAACCAAAAATAAGCGAGCGTCAGACCGATTCCGAGCAGTGTCAGACCGCTCAGAAACAGCGTTAACGGACTGAAAATCCGGCGCAGAACGCGGCGGTAAAGCGGCGGTTTGGCGGCTTGAAAAGTCTTGACGGGAAACTTTTTGCGCCAGCCGCGCGGCGGCATTTTTGATTTTCGACCTTTTACTTGCACCTGGTTTGGCATTTTCGGATTGTCGTTTATGATAAGTGAGAATTTTGTTTACAGCGGCTGCCTTTTTAATAATATCAAATTTGCGGCGCGTTGTGTTCAAGTTTTTTTAACGTCGCCGGTCGTTACGCTGTTCCGGCAAACCGAATGAATTTTCTGCTGTCGCTTTCAAAAATAATCCGCCGCCGCCTGATTTACGCGAGCGCGGCAATCGTCTTCGCCATCACTTTCGGCGCGACCGGCTTTCATTTGATCGAAGGCTTTTCGATACTCGACAGCATTTATCTGGCGACGGAAACCGTCACGACCGTCGGTTACGGCGACATCGCGCCGAAAACTCCGGCGGGCAGAATCTTCGCCATTTTGTTTATGCTGATCGGCGGCGGAACGGTTTTATATTCGCTGACGGTGATGGCGCAAGCCGTTATTCAATCGGAAATCGTCGAAGTTTTCGGCATCAATCGCAAAAATAGGGAAATGGAAAAATTAGAGAATCATTACATTGTCTGCGGCGGCGGTCGCGTCGGTCGGCGCATCATCCGCGTTCTTCAAAAAGAGAAGTGTCCGTTTATTTTGGTCGAGCGTGATGAGAAAAAAATCCTCGAATTTGAAGATGAAAATCTGCATATTCTCGTTGCCGACGCGACTTTGGAAGAGAATTTGATTCGCGCCGGAGTCAAACGCGCCAAAGGCTTAGTGTCGTGTCTGCCGGATGATGCCGACAATGTTTACGTCGTTTTGACGGCGCGAAGTTTGAACAGTAATCTGCACATCGTCGCCCGCGCCGTCGAAGAGCAGGCGGAACCGAAGCTGATTCGCGCCGGAGCCAATCGCGTCGTCGCTCCGACGATTATCGGCAGCATTGCGATGGCTCGTTCGCTGATAAAACCGGCGATTGCCGATTTTATGGATTCGATTGTCGCCGAAACGCTCGATTTGGTTTTTGAAGAAGTCGCCGTCGGCAAAGATTCGCCTTACGCCGGAAGGAGTTTGACCGAAACGAACATCAGCCGCGAATTGAATTTGATCGTCGTGGCGATTCGGCGCAGCGACGGCGAATTATTTTTTCATCCGACCGGCGAAACGAAAATTGAAGCGGGCGATTTGCTGATCGTCGTCGGCAAAGCCGATTCGATGCAGAAATTGATGGCGGCGAATAGATAGGAAATTTTGCTGTAAAGAACGCGGAAAATCTGAAGCGAGTTTTAACAGGACGGACAGGATGGACAAGATTTGGTTTGGCGGAGTGACATCCTGATTATCCCGTCCATCCTGTAAATTTTCCCTGTTCTCTCTGTGTTCTCTGTGGCTGAAATTGTATTATGCGAATCGGTAGTTGAAAACGAGTAGAAAAAAGGCAACTGCCAATTTTCCCCAACAGTGTAGCATCAAGCCGTTGGTGGAGCGAACTTTACTGGCTTTTTGAATTTGGGTTTTCTCGTTTATCCAATTGAACAGGCTTTCAATCGGTTGGCGGAATTTGCTGATTAAACGGTTGTGATATTTTTCAAATTTGGTCAGGTCTGCGCCTTTCGGCTTTTTCCGTCCGCTGTAGAGCAAAGTATTTTGTTCGGCAAGAGAGTTCTCAAACTCGGCTTCGGGATAGGCAAGGTCGGCAATCAGCGTGGTGTTGGGCAAGACAAGGCGTTGTTCTTTGGCGGCAGTCAGGTCGTGATGCGAGGCTTCACAAAGCCAGATTTGGGAAGGCGACGGCAATTGGGCAAAGCGTCTTTCAGCGATAGTGTGCAGCCGAACACCGTGAAAATAAGTTTTCTTCGCCGCACAATAACCGACATCCGCCACGTCGCGGGCAACTCGTGCTGAGTAAGCGTGTCCATTTTGGGCAAGCATCACGGGAAACGAGTCAATCAGGTGGTCGAGTTCGGGAGTTTGGGCGCGCGACAGATGAGTGAATAATTCTGCCCCGATGCTTTGAAAGATTTGCTCAAGCAGGTTAAGGCGATAGCAAAAAGTTTGATAACTCGGCAGACGAGGAAACCAATCTGCCCAGTAACAGGCGATGAAATTATAGACTTGTTTCTTTTGAAATTTGTCGTTGAGATGCCCGAAAAACCAAATGCAGACGAGTTCTTGGTCAGTGAAGTTGGGTTCGGAATTATTACTTGCGCGTTGAAAACAAGTTTGGGAACGGGTATCGTAAATCCGGCAGATAAACAGATAAAGTTGAATTAGTTGATTTTCCATAAGTAAGAAAATTCTACCAATCAACCAGTTTGTCTGCTTTTTCAACTACTGATTCGCATTATTATTTAAGCTATGAAAGTTTTAGTAACCGGCGGCAGCGGATTTTTGGGAACGCACGTTCGCAAGTTTTTCGAGGCGGACGATTTTTCGAGGCGTTCGGGTTTGGACGTTCTGAATATGCAGGACGCGCAGAAAGTCAAAGATTACGATCTCGTCATTCATTTAGCGGCAATGCTCGATAAATCGCCCGACGCGGCGGAGATGTCTTTTCTCAATAACGTCGAAGGAACGGTTAATCTGCTGCGTTCGATGAACGAAAACGCCGTTTTCATTTTCGCTTCGACGAAAGACGTTTACGGCAGATTCGCTGACAATTACCCGGAAGTTCCTGAAACCTGTCCGACCGTTTTTTCGGGACAATCCGCGCTCGAATGGTCGAAACTGATTGCCGAACGCTACGTCGAATTCTACGCCGCGCAAAATAATTTCCGTTCGTGCATCTTTCGTCTCTCCACCGTTTACGCGCCGAATTCGTTCGGCAACACGCCGAATTTCGTCACGCATTACGCCGATGCTTTCAACAAAGGCGAACCGCTGAGATTGCCGGGAAACGGCACGCCGCGCCGTGATTTGCTGCACGTCGAAGATTTTGCGCGGGCGTGCGAAGCGTTTACCGATTCGATCATCAGACACGGACTTTACAACTTAGGCGGCGGGCGCGAGAACGCTCTGACTTTGCGCGGACTTTTTGAAAAAATGCAGGAAGTTTCCGGCTATCAAACGACGATTGACGAGGAAAACCCGTTGCCCGCGCCCGTGCCGATGAACTACGTTTCGGATTTGACTTTAATTAAACAGGAATTAGATTGGAAGCCGGAAATCGGGTTGAGCGAAGGTTTGAAAAGTTTGTTTTGAGAATTTTTTGTTAACTTCTATAAATTTAAGTGGAATTTCAAATTTGCATTGTTGTAAAATCTACTTGATTACAAAAAAGTCTCTCCTTGTAATAATTTTATCTTAAAGTAACACTCTTTATCATTATGTTAAGTTTCAACAGAGGAATTGCTCTTGTCCTTACAGTCATTTGCCTACTTTTTATTTCGGCGATAAATCTGTCCGCCGCTACTTTAACAGTAACCACGCTTGACGATACGAACGATAGCGTATGCGATGCTCAATGCAGTTTGCGCGAAGCCATTGAAGTCGCCGCGCCAAGCGACACGATTATTTTCGCCCGCCAACTGCGCGGCGGCACGATTCAATTGCAAAGCACACTTCAAATAAAAAAAAGAGTAACGATAGACAGTCCGAACAAACGCCGGATTACGATCAAAGGCAATAACACATTCAGGATATTTGATTTGATTATGACAAATGCTGTGGGCGGGCGAACCATAATTTTGGACGGCTTGATTATTCGGGACGGCTTTGAAGCGAAGGGAGACGGCGGCGGTATCAACGTCGATCCGTCCGTCTCCCTGATTTACATCACGAACTGCGCTGTTCTCAATAATACGGCACGGCGCGGCGGCGGTATTTATATGTATGGTTCGGGGACTCTCTATCTAATAAATAGTTCCGTTGCCAACAACATGGCAACCGGCGATGGCGGTGCAGGTGGGATTGATGACTTTCGGGCGGTTGTTTACATTCTGAACAGCACCATTTCCGGCAACCGTTCGCTTTCATTCGTTGACGGCGCGGGCGGAATCAGACTTTATGAACCAAATAATTGGTTTATTAACGGCAGCACCATTGCTGACAATTCCTCGAACGGTAGCAGCTATTATAGTGCCGGCGGCTTGGCGGCTTTGAACGGGCGCGGTCCCGGACCGCTCACTAACACAATTCTTGCCCGTAATAACGGACTTAATCCAGATTATTACGGAGTATCATCGGGAGCCTATAACAGTTTAATCGGAATCACCGATTCACGAAGCGGATTTAACAATGGAGTTAATGGGAGCATTGTCGGTTCTGCTGAAAATCCGGTTGATCCGCATTTCTCGGCACTGGCAGATAACGGCGGCGGGTTGCCGACTCACGCGCTTCTGTCAACGAGTCGGGCGATTGACTCAGGCAATAATGACCGTTCTATAAACCAGCAGGGAAGACCACAGGAAATTGACCAGCGCACCTACAATCGAATCGTCAATTCGACGGTTGACATCGGTGCATACGAATTCAACTCGCAGCCGTTCGCAACGACTTCAACCGTTAGCGGGCAAGTTACAACGGCAAGCGGTCGCGGCGTGTTCGGTGCGCGGGTTGTTTTGCGCGATGAAAACGGCGCGGTCAAATATGCTCTAACCAATCCTTTCGGCTATTACCGCTTCGTCAATATCGCGGCTGATATGGTTTTTACGATTGAATGCTCTGGCAAGGGAAAAATCTTTGCCCCGCAAAATGTTTTAGTCGAAGAATCAACAGAACTTGTTGATTTTAGAGCAAGTTGATTTTTAATTCGGAATCAATAAAAGTCCCATCTGATTTTCAGCCGCTTTGTCGCAGGCGATATAAAATTTCTGCACCGCTCGAATTGCCTTCGCGTCGTCCGCGCTGTCGGCGACTTTTTCGCATTCGGTTTGAAGTTGCGCGACTTCTTCGGGCGTGTATTTGACGGTTACGTCGGTGTCGCTG
>JAYVGL010000256.1:0-3560 GCA_043772175.1 Pyrinomonadaceae bacterium
TGCCGACCGGCAGAATGGGCGTGATGGAAGGCGATTCGGCGGCGCAGGCGATTTTCGGAACGCAGATTGAAAAGCTCAAAAAAGAAGGCAAGGAAGTTGACGCGGCAACCGCCGCCGAGATGGACAAAGTGCGTGCAACCTACGACCGCGAACTCGACGCGAAACACGCGGCTGCGCGTGGTTTATTGGACGCGATTGTTACGCCCGAAGATTTGTGCGACGCGCTGATTTTGGCTTTGGAAACTTGTTTGAACACCAATCAACCGCACATCGGGGCGTTCGTTTTACCGCCGACTTTAACGTAACAAGTTCACCACAGTTCTTGTCGCCAACGGCGACCGGAGGCGCGAACATTTCTGCATAAATCGAAATGACTTCCGATTTACAATAAATTGCAATGATTGAAGGTATAACCGACAACTTGACCGTCGAAGTCATTAATAGCTACGCCGTCATTCGCTTCGTTCGCCCTGAAATAAAAAATCCGTTATCCATCGAAACGCTCGACGCGCTCAAAGCAATCTTCGCCGATTTGGAATCGGACGAACACATCATCAAAATCATTTTCACCGGTTCGGGCGATACGTTCGCATCGGGCGCAAATCTCAAGGAAATCGCCGAAACATCCGCCGACGGCGCGAGAAAATTCGCTCTGCGCGGGCAAACTTTGATGCAGACGATTTATCATTCAAAAAAATATACAGTCGCCGCAATAGACGGCTTTTGTATGGGCGGCGCGTTGGATTTGGCGTTGAGCTGCAAGGTCAGAATCGCCAGCCCGCGTTCGGTGTTCGCGCATCCGGGCGCAAATTTAGGAATCATCACGGGCTGGAGCGGGACGCAGATGCTGCCGCGTCTGGTCGGTGAAGCTAAAGCGTTGGAGTTGTTCTTGACGGCGAAACGGATTGACGCGCAAGAGGCTCTGCGCGTCGGATTGATCGATGAAATCAGTAAACAACCGCTCGCCGCCGCTCTTAAAATCGAAGACGGTAGCAATCTGAATTAGCGATTGTTTATATATTCAACTAATTGCACGGAACCGATTCCTCTGTTTTGCCTTCAGTAAAATAACAGTCAACCGCTTTATACTCCTCATCTTGCATTTGATAATATCTGATCTCTTGAGAATCATTGCCCGCGCCGATTACGGCAATCGTCTTGATTAAATCGAAACCGTTTCTGTTTAAGCTCGTCAGTATTTCTATTCGAGGAACTTTCGGATCGTCGGGGTCGCCTTCGATGCCGAAAATCGAATGCCATTGGTCGTTTTTGCGAATAAAGATGTTGAGTAGTTCGACTTCGCCGCCGGTTTCTCCGCGCGAAAGAACGATTCGTTCGGCAGTGCCGTCGTGATTAAAATCGTATTCAGCCGTTTTAATTTTGTATTTATCGAAAGCCTTTAATTTTTCTTTGATGTTGACAGACGGATTCAATTGCTTCAGACGTTCTGGGTCAAACGCCGCAGTTTCTTTGATGATTTCCAAAGGCTGAGTGCCGAGAGTCATCGCCAGCATCTTCGCGTAATCAAATTTGGCGGCGGTGTAGTCGGCTTCATTGACCGGCTTCCGATCAACAGTCGGTTTCGCCGTTGGAGTTGCCGACGGCATTGGCAAATTAGAAGATTGATTAACCATCACCTGATTACTTATATTTCTCAAAGCCGAATTAGCGTCAACGCTTTCACTATGTGTTTGATTACAAGTAGCGGTAAAAAATGCCAAAACCGCGAATAATAAAATGTCTTTCATAAATTTTTACCGTTAACGAATTGAAAGTTGCGGAAAAGATGTTAGTTCCGGTCTTTACCAGTTATTAACTAACAGATAAGTAAATGTTTTCTGACCGCTTTTAGCAGCAACCGCCAGAATTTCCTTAAATTTTTCAAAATCCTCCAAATGCATCGTTTGACAGTCTGCCGACCAAGTGTTGTCCGGTTGCTTGACTCTACTCGCGCGGTGAATATACATCGTATATCCTTCATACATCGAGTCTTGGTTTTTAATCATCGCTTCGTCATCTTGCGTAAAATTTCCGTCCCGATTGGAATCCCGAAAAACTTTGATTCCAAGCGGATTGTTTGGATTGGCGACCGGTTTAAATACCGTGCCGAGAACGGCATTTTTCGGAACGGACGGAACGGTATAATACTGATACGCGCCGGGCGGAAGCATTCCAAGGTCTACCTTGCCGTCCCCGTCCGCATCATAACCTTCATTTGTCTTCCCCGGTCTGATTTGATCTTTTCTAGCGATGCCGTCGTTTCTTCCCTCCATATACTGAAAAGAGGGATCGGTATTGGCTTGAAAACTTTGCCATCTAATACGACCTTTACCTTTATATACGGTTGTCCACGCTACAATTATGAAGTCATCAAAAACGCCGTTCGCTTTGTTTCTGCTAGCGGTGGTAAGGTTTCTAATTGCCATCACGGTTACCCAATCGGTTCGGGTTTCAAATGTTGCGCCTTTTTCCCCAAAAATAACTTTTGTTTTCTCATACCAGTCAACTTCTTGGTCATCCGTATTGTTAAAAAAGATATTTCTTTTGGCAACATTGAACAAAAATTGCGTAAATCCCATATATACTTCTCACTATGTTTTCTTGATAGTAAGTAAGAGGACTGAATTATTTTATAAATGCTTTTCAAGATTACTCAATAGGGATCGAAACGTCGCCTAGATTCAAATTTGAGCATCTATATGATGATTTTGTCTTTCTACTTAAGCTGAGAACAGCTTTGAGTCAACAAATTTATTTCACCTCTAACGTCCGTTTCGAGAGTCGAGTCGGATAGTTTTTGAAGACGACGAGAAGTCCGCAATCGTATGAATAGGTTGGCGCAGATTCCACCGCGTCTGGTCGGTGAAGCTAATGCGTTGGAAATATTCTTGACGGCGAAACGACTCGACGCAAAAGAGGCGTTGCGGATTCGTCTAATTGATAAAGTTTCCGATGTTCCGTTGGAAGAAGCGTTGAAACAGTTCGATGACGAGTTATCAAAGCGAAGTTGAGAATTATATGAAAGGAAAATTAAAGAAAAGTCTGGTTCTGAGTGCGCTGCTAATTTCGTTTGCCTTCGTCGGCTTGGCTTTCGTGCCGCATCACACCTGCGCTTGTCCGCGGTTTGAAGACGGCTCGCAGTTGACGACTTTCGTTAATTCCGTGTCGGTGAAATTTACCGGGAAGAAGTTTATCGAGACGAATCCGAAACCTGTATTTTAAACGGTAATTTTATTTTTTCTGAATTTGCCGCACAATTCGATTGAATCGGCGGCAAATTTTCGCGCCCGAATGACATCATAAAAGCTATGAAGAAACTTGTTTTGGCTTTGGTATTCGGAAAGTTGCTGTTGATTTCAATTTTCACTGCGTTGTTTTTTGCATCGTGTCAGACGGCGAGTTTGTCTTCAGTCGAACCGACTCCGACTCCGACTCCGAACGCGAACGTCTCGAACGACAATATCAATCGTCCGGTCAGCGAGCCTTACACGGGCGATTTGTCCATCTTCGAGTCTGAAGATCGCGCCGTAAATTTACAGATTGACCGCGTGATGGACATC
>JAYVGL010000257.1:0-5306 GCA_043772175.1 Pyrinomonadaceae bacterium
GAACAAATCGAGGAAGCCAACAGCAAGTTGAAGGACGGACAAAAAGCGGCGGAGTTTGAAGCGTTCCCGTTTTATCTGACGGCTTGGGAAGAAGATAAATACATTATCGGGCAGGCAAACATTGAACTCGACGAAAAAGGAAACTTTGTCAACGAGCGCAACGCGGCACGAAACAAAGGTGAATTTATTACGGCTGACCGTGAAGAAATTCAATATATGGACGTTTCGCCGAAACAACTCGTTTCGGTTGCGGCGAGTTTAGTTCCGTTTCTCGAAAACGACGACGCGAACCGCGCTCTGATGGGCGCGAATATGCAGCGGCAATCGGTTCCGCTTCTGCGGGCTGAATCGCCGTATGTCGGAACCGGGATGGAAGCGGTCGCCGCCAGAGATTCGGGCGCGGTCGTCATCGCCAAGCGCAACGGCGTGGTTGATTACGTTGACTCGGAACGCATTATCGTCAAAGCCGATCATCAGGTTGACGGCACGATTTCGCGTGAAGTAACGGCGGATATTTATTCGCTCGTCAAATTTACGCGGTCGAACCAAAACACCTGTATCAATCAACGCGCCATCGTCGAAGCCGGCGAAAGCGTCAAGAAAGGACAGGTTATTGCTGACGGACCTTGCACTGACCGAGGTGAACTCGCTTTGGGAAGAAACGTGCTGGTCGCGTTTATGTCGTGGCGCGGCTACAACTTTGAAGACGCGATTTTGGTTTCGGAACGTCTCGTGAAGGAAGATTATTACACTTCGATTCACATCGAAGAACTCGAAATTGAAGCCCGCGACACGAAACTCGGACCTGAAGAAGTAACGCGGGATATTCCGAATATCGGCGAAAATATGTTGCGCGATTTGGACGAATCGGGAATTATCCGCATCGGAGCGCAGGTTAAACCCGGCTCGATTCTCGTCGGAAAAGTGACACCGAAAGGTGAGACGCAACTGACGGCGGAGGAAAAACTGCTTCGCGCTATTTTCGGCGAAAAAGCCGGTGACGTGAAAGACGCTTCGCTGACTTGCCCGCCGGGAATTGACGGAACGGTCGTTGACGTGCAGGTTTTCACGCGCAAAGGTCAGGAAAAAGACGAGCGTTCGCTCGACATCGAAGGTTTGGAAGAAGAAGATTTGCGGCGCGATTTGCAGGACGAAATTCGTATTTTGAGCGAACAGCGCGACGAGCGAATTTTTGAATTGTTCGACGGTCGCAAATTGACGAAAGACTTGAGCGATGGCACGGACGTTTTGATCAAAAAAGGCGAAACTTTAACGCGTGAAAATTTGCAGGGAATCGAGACGAAAATTCTTCGCAAAGCGGACGTTTCCGCCGGAACGATTGATATTGCCGGAGAAATCAAAGAATACGAACAGCGCACGACGCGGCAAATCAACATTTTGAGCGACATCTACGAGGAAAAAATCACCAAATTAAAACAGGGTGACGAACTTCCTCCGGGCGTGATCAAAATGGTGAAAGTTTTCGTCGCAATGAAACGAAAATTGAGCGTCGGCGACAAAATGGCTGGACGGCACGGCAACAAAGGCGTGATCGCCCGCATTTTGCCGGAAGAAGATATGCCGTATCTGCCGGACGGAACGCCGGTGGACATCGTTTTGAATCCGCTCGGTGTGCCGAGTAGAATGAACGTCGGGCAGATTCTCGAAACGCATCTGGGTTGGGCGGCGCGGGTTCTCGGACTTCATTTCGCCACGCCGGTTTTCGACGGCGCGAGCGAGAAGGAGATCAAAGAATACATCCAACTTGCCAACGACAAATTCGACGAACTCGGCATTCCGCCATCAGTCGGGATTTCAGGGAAAACCCGTTTGTTCGACGGTTTAACCGGTGAACAGTTTGAGCAAAAAGTAACGGTCGGTTACATTTATATGCTCAAATTATCGCATTTGGTTGACGACAAGATTCACGCCCGTTCAATCGGACCGTATTCGCTGATTACACAGCAGCCTTTGGGCGGCAAAGCGCAGTTCGGCGGACAGCGTTTCGGCGAGATGGAAGTTTGGGCGTTGGAAGCCTACGGCGCGGCACATATTTTACAGGAACTTCTGACCTGTAAATCAGATGACGTTGCCGGACGCTCGAAAATCTACGAAACCATCGTCAAAGGCGAATCGAATTTCGAGCCGGGAATTCCCGAATCGTTCAATGTTTTAGTGCGCGAACTGCAATCGCTCTGTCTCGATGTCGAACTCATCACCGAAGACGAAATTGACATCGAGGAAGCGACGGCGGGCGTTCTCGAATTGGTAGGTGCTGACTAAAAAGTTTCGGGTTTCAGGTTTCAGGTTTCAGGTTCAAAGTCAGAAACGACGCGAGCCTGAAACCTGAAACCTGAAACCTGAAACCTGAAACTTAAAAAATTATGTTTAGATTTCAAAACGATAATAAAACGCAATTAACCCCAAATTTCGAGGCGATTCGCATTTCGTTGGCATCGCCCGAAAAAATCAAGTCTTGGTCGCACGGTGAAGTTACCAAGCCGGAAACGATTAACTACCGCACCTTTAAGCCTGAACGCGACGGGCTGTTTTGCGCCCGCATTTTCGGTCCGGTATCGGATTGGGAATGCCTCTGCGGAAAATATAAAAGAATGAAGCATCGCGGCGTGATTTGCGACAAATGCGGTGTCGAAGTTACGCAGTCGAAGGTTCGACGCGAGCGTTTAGGTCACGTCGAACTGGCTTCGCCCTGTTCGCACGTCTGGTTTTTCAAAGGTTTACCGTCGCGCATCGGGCATCTTTTGGACATCACTCTGCGCGATTTGGAAAAAATCCTTTATTTCGAGATTTACATCGTGGTTGATCCGGGCGAAGTGCCTGAATTAAAGGAAAAAGAGTTATTGACCGACGAACGATTCCGCGAATTGACGCAGGAATATCCGGGTCAATTCGTCGCCAAAATGGGCGCGGAAGCCATCAAAGACTTGTTGATGAAAATCAACATCGCCGAACTCGTCGAAGACTTGCGCGGCAAGATGAAAGAGGAAACTTCACAGCAGAAAAAACTGAAGTATTCCAAGCGTCTGAAGGTTTCCAATTCATTTTTGAAATCGGGCAACAAACCCGAATGGATGATTTTAGACGTGATTCCGGTCATTCCGCCGGAACTTCGTCCGCTTGTTCCTTTGGATGGCGGTAGATTTGCGACATCGGATTTGAACGATTTGTACCGCCGCGTGATAAACCGCAACAACCGTCTGAAAAAATTGATGGAACTGCGTGCACCGGAAGTCATCGTCCGCAACGAAAAACGAATGCTTCAGGAAGCGGTTGACGCGCTGTTTGATAACGGTAGGCGCGGTCGCGTTCTGCGCGGGGCGAACAATCGTCCGCTAAAATCTTTGTCGGGAACTTTGAAAGGAAAGCAAGGACGTTTCCGTCAGAATTTGCTCGGAAAGCGTGTTGATTATTCAGGACGTTCGGTGATTGTCGTCGGACCGGAATTGAAACTTCATCAATGCGGTTTGCCGAAGAAAATGGCTTTGGAGTTGTTTAAACCCTTTATCTACAACAAACTCGAACGCGATGCACACGCCGCGACAATTAAACAGGCGCGTGAAATGGTCGAACGGCAGGAGCCGATTGTTTGGGATATTTTGGAAGAAGTCATCCGCGAACATCCGGTTTTGCTGAATCGCGCGCCGACTCTGCACAGACTCGGAATTCAGGCTTTTGAGCCGGTTTTAGTCGAAGGCAAAGCGATTAAAATTCACCCGCTCGTCTGCACGGCGTTTAACGCCGACTTTGACGGCGATCAGATGGCGGTTCACATTCCGCTTTCCGCCGAAGCGCAAATCGAAGCGACGGTTTTGATGCTGGCTTCAAATAACCTTTTAAGTCCGGCATCGGGACAACCGATTACCGTTCCGTCGCAGGACATCGTTCTCGGCTGCTATTATTTGACGCTCGACCGAGAAGAGTTGGTCGGCGAAGGCAAATCGTTCAATACGGTTGACGAAGTTCTGCTGGCGCTCGATGCAAAAGCGGTGGCGACGCAGACGAAAATCAAACTGCGCTGGAAAGGCGATTTAATTGATTTGACCAAGGAACACAATTCGCAGGACGTAATCCGGGCAACGCCGCGACCGGTCAATAATTTGATCGAAACGACGGTCGGGCGCGTGATTTTGAACGAGCGTCTGACTCGTGACGGATTGCCGTTTATCAACGGAACTTTGAAGAAAAAAGGTTTGCAGTCGCTGATCAGCTTCTGTCATTTGAAGCTCGGACACGACCAGACCGTCGTGATGCTCGACGACTTGAAATCAATGGGCTTCTTATTTGCGACCAGATCGGGAATTTCCATCGGCATTGACGATATGGTGACACCGGCGAGCAAAAAAGGAATTATTGAAGACGCTCGAAAAGAAGTTGATAAATTGCAGAAACAGTATGAAGACGCGACGATGACCAATATGGAGCGCGTCAACAAAGTCACCGCGATTTGGTCGGATGTGACCGACCGCGTGGCGAAAGAAATGTTTCTGGCGATGAATAAACGCGAGAAAGATCGCAAAGAACTCAATCCGATTCTCGTGATGGCGGATTCGGGAGCGCGCGGTTCGGAAGCACAGATCAGACAGCTTGCCGGAATGCGCGGTTTGATGGCAAAACCTTCCGGGGAAATCATCGAAACGCCGATTATCGCTAACTTCCGCGAAGGTTTGAACGTATTGCAATACTTTATTTCGACGCACGGAGCGCGCAAAGGTTTGGCTGACACGGCACTCAAAACGGCTGACTCAGGTTACTTGACTCGCCGCCTTGTTGACGTGGCACAGGACGTGATCGTCTCCGAACAGGATTGCGGAACACTCCGCGGAACTTGGGCGGAAGCGATTATTCGCAACGGCGAAGAAGTCGAAAGTCTGCGCGATCGCATCGTCGGCTGCACGTCTTTGGACGACATTATTGATCCGGTCGAAAACACTGTGATCGTCGAAGCCAATCAGGAGATTGATGAAGATTTGGCGGCGCAGGTTCAATTATCGGGTTTGCAAAGCGTTCGTCTGCGCTCGGCTCTGACGTGCGAAACACGTCGCGGAATCTGCGTTAAATGTTACGGTCGCAACCTTGCAACCGGCAACACGGTTGAAATCGGCGAGGCGGTCGGCGTGATCGCGGCGCAGTCCATCGGCGAACCGGGAACGCAGTTGACGATGAGAACTTTCCACGTCGGCGGCGCAGCGCGTCTCGAACAGGAAACCAAACACGCGGCGGCAATTGACGGAACGGTGAAATACCTTGAAGATTTCAAAGTCATTACCAACCGCGCCGGTGAATTG
>JAYVGL010000258.1:0-7512 GCA_043772175.1 Pyrinomonadaceae bacterium
CAATTCACCGGCGCGGTTGGTAATGACTTTGAAATCTTCAAGGTATTTCACCGTTCCGTCAATTGCCGCCGCGTGTTTGGTTTCCTGTTCGAGACGCGCCGCGCCGCCGACGTGGAAGGTTCTCATCGTCAACTGCGTTCCCGGTTCGCCGATTGACTGCGCCGCGATCACGCCGACCGCTTCGCCGATTTCGACTGTGTTGCCCGTCGCCAAATTACGTCCGTAACATTTAACGCAGATTCCGCGTCGCGTTTCACAAGTCAGAGCCGAGCGCAGTCGAACGCTTTGCAAACCAGACAATTGAACTTGCGCCGCTAAATCTTCGTCAATTTCCTGGTTGGCTTCGACGATCACGGTGTTATCAACCGGATCAATGATGTCGTCCAAAGATGTGCAGCCGACGATTCGGTCGCGCAGACTTTCGACTTCTTCACCGTTGCGAATAATCGCTTCCGCCCAGGTTCCGCGCAATGTTCCGCAGTCCTGTTCGGAGACGATTACGTCCTGCGCCACGTCAACCAAACGGCGGGTCAGATAACCCGAATCAGCCGTTTTCAGTGCCGTATCAGCCAAACCTTTGCGCGCACCGTGCGTTGAAATAAAGTATTGCAACACGTTCAAACCTTCGCGGAAGTTAGCAATAATCGGCGTTTCGATGATTTCCCCCGAAGGTTTCGCCATCAAACCGCGCATTCCGGCAAGCTGCCGAATCTGCGCTTCCGAACCACGCGCTCCCGAATCAGCCATTACGAGAATCGGGTTGAGTTCCTTGCGGTCTTTCTCGCGCTTGTTCATCGCCAGAAACATTTCTTTCGCCACGCGGTCGGTGACATCCGACCAAATCGCCGTAACTTTATTGACGCGCTCCATATTGGTCATCGTCGCGTCTTCATATTGTTTCTGCAATTTATCAACTTCTTTCCGAGCATCTTCGATAATGCCTTTTTTGCTCTCCGGCGTTACCATATCGTCAATACCGATGGAAATTCCCGATTTCGTCGCCGACAAAAAGCCTAACGCTTTCAAATCGTCGAGCATTACGACGGTCTGATCGTGTCCGAGTTTCAAATGGCAGAAACTGATTAACGACTGCAATCCTTTTTTCTTGAGTGTTCCGTTGATGAACGGCAAGCCATCACGGGTCAGACGTTCGTTCAGAATCACGCGCCCGACCGTCGTATCAATCAAATTATTGACCGGACGCGGCGTTGCCCGGATTACGTCCTGCCCGTTATGTTCCTTGGTCAAATCAATCAAATCACCTTTCCAGCGCAGTCTGATTTTGGTTTGCGTCGCCACCGCTTTGGCATCGAGCGCGAGCAAAACTTCGTCAATCGTATTAAACGATTTGCCTTCGCCGGTCATTTCTTCGCGGTCGAGCGTCAAATAGTAACAGCCGAGAACGATGTCCTGCGAAGGAACGGTGATCGGCTGTCCCGATGCCGGACTCAAAAGGTTATTTGAAGCGAGCATCAAAACCGTCGCTTCGATCTGCGCTTCCGCCGAAAGCGGAATGTGAACCGCCATCTGATCGCCGTCAAAGTCGGCATTGAACGCCGTGCAGACGAGCGGATGAATTTTAATCGCCTTGCCTTCGACCAAAACCGGCTCGAAAGCCTGAATTCCGAGTCTGTGCAGAGTCGGCGCACGGTTCAGCAAAACCGGATGTTCGCGGATCACTTCTTCGAGAATATCCCAGACAAT
Source organism: Pyrinomonadaceae bacterium (assembly GCA_043772175.1). Taxonomy (GTDB): domain Bacteria; phylum Acidobacteriota; class Blastocatellia; order Pyrinomonadales; family Pyrinomonadaceae. The sequence goes on from JAYVGL010000258.1 coordinate 1,705, forward strand.
CGGCTCCTGCCGCTCAACCATTTCACGCGCCTGTTTAATTGTGGCAGCGTGCGCGTCGCGTTCGAGTTTGTTGTAAATAAACGGCTTGAAAAGTTCCAAAGCCATTTTCTTTGGCAAACCGCATTGATGTAATTTGAGTTCAGGTCCGACGACGATAACAGAACGTCCCGAATAATCTACGCGCTTGCCGAGCAGATTCTGACGAAAACGTCCTTGTTTTCCTTTCAAAGTTCCCGACAAAGATTTGAGCGGGCGATTGTTCGCGCCGCGCAGAACGCGACCGCGACGACCGTTATCGAACAGCGCGTCAACCGCTTCCTGAAGCATTCGTTTTTCATTGCGGACGATGACTTCCGGCGCGCGCAGTTCCATCAATTTTTTAAGGCGATTATTACGATTGATAACGCGCCGATACAAATCGTTCAAATCCGATGTCGCAAATCTGCCGCCGTCGAGCGGCACAAGCGGGCGAAGTTCCGGCGGAATCACCGGAATTACGTCTAAAATCATCCATTCGGGTTTATTTCCCGACTTCAAAAAGGAATTGGAAACTTTCAGCCGTTTCGAGTATTTCAACTTTTTCTGCTGAGAATTTTCCTCTTTCATCTTGCCGCGCAAATCTTCGACCAGTTCGGCGATGTTGATCTTCATCAACAAATCCTTAATCGCTTCCGCGCCCATTTTGGCGACGAACTGACCGGGATACTCCTGCGTCAATTCACGAAAACGCTCGTCAGTCAGCAAATCTTTTTCTTTCAATTCCGGCACTTCGCCCGGATCAACCACGATATAAATCTCGAAGTAAAGAATCTTTTCCAAATCGCGCAGAGTGATGTCCAAAAGATGCCCGATGCGCGACGGCAAGCCTTTGAAAAACCAGACGTGCGAACACGGCGAAGCCAGTTCGACGTGACCGAGACGTTCGCGGCGCACTTTCGACTGCGTAACTTCTACGCCGCACTTATCGCAGACCACTCCGCGATGCTTCATCCGTTTATACTTTCCGCAGAGACATTCCCAGTCCGAAACCGGACCGAAAATGCGAGCGCAAAACAGCCCGTCGCGTTCAGGCTTAAAAGTGCGGTAGTTGATCGTTTCCGGCTTGGTAACTTCACCGTGCGACCACGATTTAATTTTTTCGGGCGATGCCAAACTAATGCGAATCGCCTCGAAATTTGGGGTTAACTGCGTTTTATTATCGTTTTGAAATCTAAACATAATTTTAAAGGTCTGGGAAGTCTAGAAAGTCCGGGAAGTCTGGGAGGTCTAGAAAGTCCGGGAAGTCTAAAGAGAAATCGTGTGTTTTCGACTTCCCAGACTTCCCTAAACTTTCCCAGACTTCCCGGACTTCCTAAACTTCCCAGACTGATTTAGTCTGCACCTACCAATTCGAGAACACCCGCCGTCGCTTCTTCGATGTCAATTTCATCTTCGGTGATAAGCTCGACATCAAGACAGAGCGACTGCAATTCGCGCACTAAAACATTGAATGATTCAGGAATGCCCGGCTCGAAATTCGATTCGCCTTTGACGATGGTTTCGTAGATTTTCGAGCGTCCGGCGACATCATCCGATTTACAGGTTAAGAGTTCCTGTAAAATGTGCGCCGCGCCGTAGGCTTCCAACGCCCACACTTCCATCTCGCCGAAACGCTGTCCGCCGAATTGCGCTTTACCGCCCAATGGCTGCTGCGTAATCAAGCTGTATGGTCCGATTGAGCGGGCGTGAATCTTATCGTCAACCAAATGCGAAAGTTTGAGCATATAAATGTAACCGACCGTTACTTTCTGCTCGAACTGCTCGCCCGTCAACCCGTCGAACAAACGAGTTTTGCCTGAAATTCCGACTGACGGCGGTATGCCGAGTTCGTCAAATTTCTCGTTGGCTTGTCCGATGTATTCCTTGATTTCTTTTTCGCTCGCGCCGTCAAAAACCGGTGTGGCGAAGTGCAGTCCGAGAACTCGCGCCGCCCAACCCAAGTGCGTTTCAAGAATCTGCCCGACGTTCATACGCGACGGTACACCAAGGGGATTAAGCACGATGTCAACCGGCGTTCCGTCCGGCAGATATGGCATATCTTCTTCCGGCAAAATTCTGGCGATCACGCCTTTATTACCGTGCCGACCAGCCATTTTGTCGCCGACCGAAAGTTTGCGTTTCATTGCTACGAAAACTTTAACCATTTTAATCACACCCGGCGGAAGTTCATCACCTTGTTTCAACTTAGTGATTTTTTCCTCGTAGATGTCGCTCAAAATGTTAATCTGGCGCGTCGTGCGCTGTTCGTATTCCTTGATTTCTCCGGCGATATCAATCGTTCCGGCGGAAACATCGGCTTTACGCAGAACTTTCGTTTCGATGCCTTTCAAATTTTCGCGCGTCAGCGTTTCGCCTTTTTTGATGAAAACGTCGCTGCCGTCGCTCAAATCTTTCGTCAATTTGCGTCCGTCGAAAAGTTCAAAGATTCGTTCGTCGCGCTGCTCGGTCAAAATACGAATCTCGTCTTCCAAATCGCGGCGCAAATCTTCTTCTTCCAGACCTTCGATGTCGAGTGAACGCTCGTCTTTTTCCTGACCTTTGCGCGTGAAAACCTGCACGTCAACGACCGTTCCGTCAATTCCAGGCGGGCAAGTCAAGGATGCATCTTTCACGTCGCCGGCTTTTTCGCCGAAAATCGCCCGAAGCAATTTTTCTTCCGCCGTCAATTGCGTTTCACCTTTCGGCGTGACTTTTCCGACGAGAATCGAGCCGGGTTTAACCTGCGCTCCGATGCGGATGATTCCTGATTCGTCTAAATCCCGCAGCATATTTTCGCCGATATTCGGAATATCTCGCGTTACTTCTTCAGGTCCGAGTTTCGTATCGCGGGCTTCGATTTCCAATTCTTCGATGTGAATCGAAGTGTAGTAATCCTCTTTAACCAAGCGTTCCGAGACCAAAATCGCATCCTCAAAGTTGTAGCCGCGCCACGACATGAACGCGACCAGCACGTTTCTTCCCAAAGCGAGTTCGCCGCGATCCGTGCAAGGTCCGTCGGCGATTACCTGTCCTTTCTTAACGCTTTCGCCGGCGGCGACGATGGCGCGTTGATTGATACAGGTGTTTTGGTTTGAGCGTGTGAATTTGACGAGCGAATAAATATCCGCCGTTACTTCACGTGAAATCGTGCCGTCAACCTGATGGTCGGCTTTGACGATGATGCGTTCCGAGTCAACGTAATCAACCACGCCGTTTCGTTTGGCGATGACGACCGCGCCCGAATCTCGCGCTGCGACCGCTTCCATTCCGGTTCCGACATACGGCGATTCAGCCCGCAGAAGCGGAACCGACTGACGCTGCATATTCGCGCCCATCAAAGCGCGGTTCGCATCGTCGTTTTCGAGAAACGGAACTAACGAAGCGGCGACCGAAACGAGTTGTTTCGGCGAAACGTCCATATACTGAATTTCTTCACGGTCAGCCGTAATGAATTCGCCTTTCTGCCGTGCCGCATTGCGTTCGTTGACAAAATTTCCTTTCTCGTCGAGTTCGATATTCGCTTGCCCGATGATGTATTTATCTTCTTCCCAAGCCGTCAGATAAAACGGAAAAGCCTCGAACTCCGCCGCCTTCTGTCCGTCCTTCAGTTTGGCATTGGCGGCTTCGATTTCTTCGAGCGGAATGTGCTGATGCGGTTTCAAACCGGTATCGCCGCCGTTGCTGATCTTCGCGTATTCGATCACGCGACCGTCTTCGACCTTGCGATACGGCGATTCGATAAAACCGAATTCATTGATTCGCGCAAAACACGATAAAGACGAAATCAAACCGATATTCGGACCTTCCGGCGTTTCAATCGGACAGATTCGACCGTAATGCGTCGGATGAACGTCGCGGACTTCAAATCCGGCGCGTTCACGACTCAAACCGCCCGGTCCGAGTGCCGAAAGACGACGCTTGTGCGTGATTTCGGAAAGCGGATTCGTCTGATCCATAAACTGCGACAACTGCGACGAACCGAAAAATTCACGAACGGCAGCCGTTACGGGTTTGGCATTAACCAAATCACGCGGCATCGTCGTAAACATATCCTGCTGAATGGACATTTTCTCTTTAATGGCGCGTTCCATTCTTTCAAGTCCAATGCGGAATTGATTTTCGAGCAATTCACCGACGGCGCGAACACGACGATTTCCCAGATGGTCGATATCGTCCTGCCCGTAATGCTCGTGGTCTTTCTTCATTCGCAGAAGATAGTTAACGACTTCATAAAAGTCGGTTGGTTTAAGCAGGAAATTATTTAAATCGTCGCGTTCCGGTCTGCCCATCTTGATATTGAATTTCAAGCGTCCGACGCGCGATAAATCAAAACGGCGGGCATCGAAAAACATTCCTTCGAGCAGACGATAAGCGGTCGGCACGGTCGGCGGGTCGCCCGGACGCATTTTACGGTAAATTTCCAGAAGCGCGTCAACCGGCTTTGAAATCGCATCTTTTTTCAAAGTCTGCAAAATAATTCCGCCGATGATGTCGCTTTCCGGAAAGAAAACCGAGAAGTTTTCCACGCCTTCTTCGACCAATTGCTGCAATTTCGCGGCGGTCAGTTCGCTGTTCGCTTCGAGAATGACTTCGCCGGTTTCAGTGTTCACGACATCATCAAGCGCAATCGCGCCTTCAAAATCGCCGACCGAAACTTCGACTTGTTCAATGCCGAGTTTTCGCAGTTCTTTCAACGCCGAAGCGGTGATTTTCTTGCCGACGGCGACGACGGTTTCGCCTTTGTCTTTGATGTCTTCCTCCGCCTTCATTCCTTTGAGATGCGTTTCGCCTTCCGCCTTTACTTTAACGAAAAGTTTGCTCTTTTTAACGACGACTTCATCGGTCGTGTAAAAACGCTTCAAGATGTCGGCATTGGTAAATTCCGCGTTTTTGACCACCTCTTCCAAAATGTTGTCGGAGACGGTTTTCATATCAATCTGCGGATTGAGCCATAAACCGAGCGCACGCAAAAAGATCGTCGCCAGAATTTTACGCTTGCCTAAACGAGCGTGCAAAATTCCCTTTTGGTCGAATTCAAATTCAACCCACGAGCCGCGATACGGGATGATTTTCGCCAGATATGCGTCGCGGTCGCCTTTGAAAAACACGCCCGGACTTCGATGTAATTGCGAAACAATGACGCGCTCCGTGCCGTTAATAATGAAAGTTCCGTTGTCGGTCATCAGCGGAATTTCGCCGAAGAAAACGTCTTCTTCTTTAATGTCGCGGATCGTCGAAACGCTCGTTTCCGGGTCTTTATCAAAAACTGTCAGGCGAATGCGAACTTTCAAAGGCACACTGTAAGAAGTGCCGCGTTCTTGGCATTCCTGCTGGTCGTGTTTGTGTTTCAAGCCGACCGGTTCGCCGCAATTCGAGCAAAGTTTCGGGCGAACGGCGTTAAAAGTTCCGCAGTTGTTACACAAAACTTCCGCCGGATTAAACGGGTCAACCTTGATTTTCGCGTTACATTCCTTACAGTTGGCGCGAAGATGCTCCAGCCCTTCTAAGTTTCCGCATTTGCACTGCCAATTGCCGATTTGATATTCGACAAATTCGAGCGTCGCCGTTTCGCGGAAATCAGACACCGGAAAAATGGATTGAAAAACCGTTTGCAGTCCGACCATATCGCGTTCCTCGGGGATTAAATCCATCTGCAAAAAGCGGTTGTAGGATTCGCGCTGCACTTCGATTAAATTCGGAATGCGGGCGGACGTATAAATTTTTGAAAAATCCACGCGCTTTGGTGCCTGACTCGTTCGGCGACCACGCCCGTGGCTGTTGTTTTGTAGC
>JAYVGL010000259.1:0-3812 GCA_043772175.1 Pyrinomonadaceae bacterium
AAAGTTTGAAGATTTGGTCGCCGCCGGTGTCATTGACCCGGCAAAAGTCACGCGCACCGCGCTTCAAAACGCCGCTTCGATTGCAGGCTTAATGCTCACTACCGAAGCGATGATCGCCGATGTCCCTGAAAAAGACGACCACGCCGGCGGAATGGGCGGAATGGGCGGCGGAATGGGCGGAATGGGAATGGGAATGTAGTCTGAGATTCCAAATTTCAGATTCCAGATTCCAAAACATAAAAAGGCTTCGTTTAATGTTGAACGAAGCCTTTTTATTTGTAGTTTTTGAAATAAATGTTTATCTTTTCTACACCCCAATAGCTTTTGAAGAAAAATTAACCCCGTCGATGAATAGTGAAGTTGCAAATTGGATTAGTGTGGTCGGCTCGATTTTATCTTTGCTTGGCGTAATTATTGCTATCCAGCAAATTCGTCAAGTCAAGAAATCGGCGGACGCGGCAAAAGAAGCCGCAGACCGCACTCAGAGAACTATTTCCCGCAATCTTCTACTTTCCGATGTTAAAAACTGCATCAAAAATTTGGAGGAGATTCAGTTGTATGTTCGTTTTGAAAGATATGAATCCGCGCAACTCCGCACAAGCGATTTGGTATCTTATTTGTATCAAATACAGCAGCGAACAAATAATGAAGAACAACAACTTGAAATAGAATATGAAGAAATGCTTTCGCAGCTCGCCATTATCAGAGAAGAATTTGAAAAGAAGGTTCACAAAACAAATGCCAGAATTGATAATGTGCGGATAAACATTCAACTCTCGGAAATATCCGACAGCTTGAATAAATTAGTCGGCGGAACGATAATCGCAATAGAAAAAGGTGAACAAAATGGATAATCAAAAAATCGAGGCAATTCTTGACAGTTTGTTAAAACTTGGCGAAGAAAGAAAATTAGATTGGAAAAGAACCGCTAATGACCGCACATATCTTTTGACCCTTGAAGACAGCTCGATTTCTATAACGGATCTTTTCGGTGTTATAATTCAGCTAAATTTTCGTGATGACAAGGGCATTTCCGTAGAGGAAGAGCTATTTAATAATTCAAACCCATTGTTTGAAAAATCCACGAAGTTATATGATTTAGCTCGCCGCAAAGCGACGAATGCCGACGCGACATTGGATCGTATTCTCGAACAGCTCAACTCTGATTACATTAGCACATAAGTGAAGTTCCAACGGATAAGAATCAGAATTGCAACTTGAAAACCTAAGCCATCACGCCAAAGCCATAAAAGCATTTTCCGCGAGTTGCGGCAGTTCGGTGGCGACGAAGGATTTTTGCGGGTGGAGATAATCCTCGCCCGATTCGTCAAAGACGCGGATCATTTGATGTTTGGCGGCTTTTTTGTCCGGCACGACGCGGTAGATTTTGCCGAATTCGAGCGACGCGGGATAGTTTTTGTTTTCGATGCAGACGACAAATTTCGTTTCGGTTTTCATCCGTTTAATCGAACAGTTCTTTGATTTTCATTTCCCTTCTGCCGATGCCGTGCGCTTCATACTATGATTCATTCCGGCAGCATTCGCCACAAAACCTTACACGATGACTGCGATTGAATTTAACAGGGAATTTATACCGCCTGCCGCGTAAACACCTTTGGTTGATGTTTCGGTGAAGTTTATGAGCCTTTTTCCAGATCAAATTCATTCAGTTTGCAATCCGACTTTTCATCTGCCAAAAATCAAACCGGCTCATCGTTGATATTTTTATTCACATCATTGAGCAGATAAGCCGTAATCGCGGCGGTATCTTTCGATTTATCGCCGGTTTTCGTCGGAAACGCCGAGACTGCCGCGCCTACTTCCTACGCGAGAATTTTGGCTTTCGACAGCGAATCGGACGATTCAACGTCTTTCAAGTCGTAAAGAATCGCCGCCATACTCAATTTATTGGCGAGTTCCCAGGCGATAGCTTTGCTCGACGGCATATTCGTCGAAGGCGTTGAATTAGGCATCCGGCGTGTTCGGCAATAGCGATCCGCTATTGTCTGAATCAACGGGCGTTTTTCTTACTTCACCGTTTTTCATTATTCCGCATCCGACGGCGCAAAAACGATGATTGCCAGAACTAAAAGCGAACCGCTTAATTTCTCTTCATAGTTTTTTCCCTTTTTCTAAAATCTTCTCAGATTCGTATCGAACATTAATTTCAAGCAATACCTTGAAATTTATTTTCGCCGGTCGGAATTTTCAGACAGGAAAGCCGTGAAATTCAGACCGTCCATATCTTCCAATACCGATACGACTAGCGGCGAAAATTCATATTGCTTCGAGGCGACGGTGAAAATGTAAGTTTCTCCGGCAGCTACATTCGCAAAATGGAAATAACCGAACGTGCCGGTTCTGGTCGTGCGCGTGTTGCCGAAAACGTCGGTCATAGAAACCGCTGCATTTCTTAAACCTCTGCCGTAAGGCGTGAAAACTCTGCCGGAAACGGAAACATCGGCGGCGGTCGGCGCGGCGTTGCCTTGCAGTCTGATCAAGCCGAATAATCCATTCGCCTGTCCGACGACGACGGCTCTGCCCGACGAATCCAAAGCTATTGCGTTGGCGAAGTCGTTGCCGCCGCTCACGTCAATCACGACTTTGCCGCCGCTGCCGTAAAGCGGGCTGTTCGGAGCGGCTGAATAACTGCTGTTTGAAACGAAACTCGACGAATCGAGCGAGCCGTCGGCGTTGCAGCGGACGACGGCGAAATCGGTAACGCCCGCGACGGTTTCGGTCGTTCCGGCGATTACAATTTTGCCGTCGGTTTGAACGGCGACGGCACTGCCGGCTTCGCTGAGCGTCCCGATGGCGACGGTTAATTTGCCGTCGCCGCTGAACGCCGCGTCGGGAGAGCCGTCGTCGTTATATCGAGCCGCCGCAAAATCGCTGTTGTTCGCGGCAACGGTGGCGGAACCGGCGACGACGATTTTACCGTCCGGCTGCAATTTCACTGCGTTGGCAATATCGTCGCCCGCGCCGAATGCGGTCGTTTGTTTGCCGTCGCCGCTGAACGAAGCGTCGAGCGCGCCGCTTGCCGTGTAGCGCACGACGGCGAAATCGTCATTTGAATTAACGAGAGCGTAACCGGCGGCGACGATTTTACCGTCCGATTGAACGGCGACGGCGTTCGCCTGATCCGCGCCCACGCCGATTGGGGTTGTGGTCACACCGTCCGCATCGAAAGTCGTGTCGAGCGCACCGTTCGGCAACAATCGAACCACAGCGAAATCAATGTTCGCGCCCGCGCCTGTGCCGACGGTCGTGCGTCCGGCGAGGACAATCGCGCCGTCCGCCTGAATCGCCAAAGCCCTGATTGAAGTGTCCGAAGTTCCGACGGTCGCTGTCGCCAATCCGTCCGCGTCAAACGTCGCGTCGGGCGAACCGTCGGCGTTCAAACGATAGGCGAGAAAATAGTTTGACGAACCGATTTCGGCGGCGAGAACGATTTTGCCGTCCGTTTGAATCGCCGCGCTTGTGATAAATCCAAAAGGAATTTTCGCTTTGCCGTCTTCGTCAAATGTGGTATCGAACGAGCCGTCGGTGTTGAAACGGGCGATGACGTTATCGCCGGCGGCGACAATTTTGCCGTCCGTTTGAACCGTCGTTGATTTCGCGGCGACGCTTCGATTGCCCAAGTCGTCAAGCCGTTTGCCGTCGCCGCTGAAAGTCGTATCGAGTGCGCCGTTCGGGTTGAAACGAAGCGCGGCGAAATCCGTGTCGGAACTGATGCCGTTCGCTCCGAACATCGTGCTTTTGGAGGAAGTCCCGGCGACGACGATTTTATTGTCGTTCGGCTGAATCAGCAT
>JAYVGL010000260.1:0-31686 GCA_043772175.1 Pyrinomonadaceae bacterium
GAACTCGGCGACGCGGTGCAGTGGCTGATGCCGAATCTGAAAATTCAAGTTGAATTTTACGACGGAACGCCAATCGGCGTGCAGCTTCCGGCTTCGATGGAACTGCTCGTCCGCGACACCGAACCCGTGATGAAAGGCGCGACCGCTTCCAACTCCAACAAACCCGCGACGCTCGAAAACGGCGTAACTTTATACGTTCCGCCGTTTATCCTTCCCGGCGAAAAGATTCGCGTTAACCCGACCGAATCGAAATATATGGAACGGGTTAAATAGTCTGGAGAGTTTGGGGAGTCTGGAGAGTCTGGAGAGTCGAAACCAGCCTAGACTCCCCAGACTCCCCAGACTCTCCAGACCTTCTCGATGTTCTTACTTTACAGTTTTCTTCTGTCCGTCGCGTTCGTCGTGCTTTTGCCGCGTTTTTTGTTCCAGAAAAAATACGCGGCGGGTTTGCGGCAGAGGTTCGGGAAACTGCCCGCGTTTGAGCAAAACGAACGTCCGGTTTTGTGGCTGCACTGCGTTTCGGTCGGCGAGACGAATGCGGCGCGTCCGCTGGTTAAAGCCCTCAAAGAAAACTTTCCCGAATATCGGCTGGTCGTTTCCACGACGACGCTGACCGGGCAAAACCTCGCCGGAGAAGTTTTCGCGGGCGATGCGGAACTCGTTTTTTACTTTCCGTTCGACTGGAAATTTACCGTGCGCCGCGTCTTGAAACATATCAAACCGAACGTCGTAATTTTGATGGAAACCGAACTCTGGTTTAATTTTATCCGCGAATCTCACAAAGGCGGCGCACGGGTTTTTATCGTTAACGGTCGTCTTTCGGAAAAATCGGTGCGCTACTACGGTTTGATTCCGAAAACGATGCGGCGCGTTCTGCATCACGTTGATCTGGCTCTGATGCAGACGAGTGCGGATATGAAGCGTCTGCTTGGGTTGGGTTCGCGCGGCACGAAAGTTCGCGTAACGGGAAATATCAAATTCGATCAAAATTTCGACGAAACAGAAAGCGATTTGACCAAAGAATTGCGAACGCGCTTTGACTTTTTCAAGAATGCTCCGCTGATCGTCGCCGCCAGCACTCACGCGCCGGAAGAGAAATGGATTTTGCAGGCTTTCAAAGAAACGCGGAAAAATTTCAAAGCGAATTTGCCGCGCCTGCTGATTGCGCCGCGTCATCCCGAAAGATTTGCCGAAGTCGAAAACCTGATAAAGGAAAGCGGTTTTAATTGGGCGAAGCGTTCCGAAGCCGTCTCGAACGGCGATAAAACCGCTGAAATAATTCTGCTCGATTCAATCGGCGAACTTCGCGCCGTTTATCCGCTTGCCGAAATCGTCTTTGTCGGCGGCAGCCTGATTCCGCACGGCGGGCAAAACATTCTCGAACCGGCAATCAGCGAGAAAGCGATTATCACCGGTTTTTATACGATGAATTTCGCGGAAATCGTCAAAGAATTTCTCGCGCAAAACGCGCTGGTTCAACTGCCTAAAACGAACGAAAACGAAGTCGCCGCCAAACTCGCCGCCGCGTTTTCGGAATTGCTGAAAGACGCGGAAAAGCGCGAACAGTTAGCTAAAAACGCCTTTGTCGTAATGAAAAAAAATCGCGGCGCAACCGCTAAAACCGTCGAACAGATCAAGTCGGTTTTATCCGACAACAGGAAGATTCAAGATTCGGAATTTAAGGTTTAAGAACGTAATCCTAAATTCCGAGTCTTGAATCTTAAATTTATGCTTGTTTACGTTTTTTATTTTTTCGCCGCCGTTCTCATTTTTCTCGGTTATCAATCCTGGCGCGGCGGAGTTTTATATCTCGACTTTTTCAAAAGGGAACTCGCCAAACCCGAATCTGCTTTTGCGCCGTTCTGTTCGATAATCGCGCCGTGTCGCGGGTTGGACGAAGGTTTGCGGGATAATCTCGCCGCGCTTTTTCAGCAAAATTACCCGCGTTACGAAATCGTTTTCGTCGTTGACGACGAAGGCGACGAAGCGGTTTCGGTGATTGAAAGTCTGATGGCGGATTTTGAAAATACGGTTTTCGTAAAGCTCGTCAATGCCGGAAAGTCGGCGGACGAAAGTCAAAAAGTTCACAATTTGCGGCAAGCGGTTCTGGAAGTTTCCGCCGCTTCGGAAGCATTTGTTTTTGTGGATTCGGATGCGCGTCCGAATGAAAAATGGCTGCGGAATTTGATTGCGCCTTTGGAGAATGAAAAAATCGGCTGCGCGACGGGCTATCGCTGGTTTATTTCCAAAAAAATCGGTTTCTCCTCCGAACTGCGCTCGGTTTGGAACGCTTCGGTGGCTTCGGCGTTGGGCGCGAATTTGCGGAAGAATTTTTGCTGGGGCGGTTCAATGGCGATGCGGCGCGATGTTTTTGAGAAGTTGGAAGTGCGCGAACGCTGGCGCGGCACTCTGTCGGACGATTTCGCCGTCACCGCGATTTTGAAACGGGCGAATTTGCCGGTTTATTTCGTGCCGCAGGCTTTGACGGCGACGGTGGAAAACTGTAATTTCCGCGAACTGCTCGAATTTTCGACGCGCCAGATGAAAATCACGCGGGTTTACGCGCCGCATTTTTGGAAAGCGTCTTTGCTCGGTTCGCTCGTTTTTTCGGCGGTTTTCTGGGCGGGAAGTGTGCTTTTGTTTTTTCTTTCAGGCTGGCATTTTCGATTGACGTTTTTTTCTATTTCGTTGATTTTCGCGCTCGGCGCAGGCAAGGCTTTTCTGCGTTTGAAAGCCGTCAAAACGGTTTTGAAAGATTATGAGAAAGAATTAAACAGTCAGCTTGTGCCGCATCTGATTTTGTGGACGATCACACCGCCACTTTATTTCTACAATTGCGTCTGCGCTCTGTTTTCAAGAAAAATCGTCTGGCGCGGCATTCGATATGAATTGAAATCGGCAACCGAAACGGCTATTTTAACAACTAACAAGTCTTAGTCGGTGAAAGGTTTACAGATAAAGTTTGAGCCGGGGAAGCAAAAATAATATGTCCGCTTTGATTAGTTTGAGATATTTTCGATTTTTTTCATATTTAATTATCCTATCGTTGCTAGTCGTCGTTCAGACGCTTAACGGGCAAACGCCGACACCTTCGCCGCTGGCAACGCCCGCGCCCGCCGACGCGCCTTCGCCGAAACAACTCGGCAAGCCGCCGGTCATCGTTATTCCGGGTTTGATCGGCTCGGAACTCATTAATAAAAGCACCGGCGAAACGGTTTGGTTCAATATCTCGCGGTCGAAAACCGACGATTTGCGGCTGCCGATCTCGACGAACCTGGCGGCGAACAAAGACGATTTAATCGCGGGCGATATTCTGCGAAACGTCAAATATCTGAGATTTCTGCCGGAAACCGAAATTTATCAAAGCATCGCCGACTCTCTGAAACTGCCGGGCGATTACGAAGAAGGCAATTGGGACACGCCGGCGGCGAACGGTTTCCAGGACGCTTATTACGTTTACCCATACGATTGGCGGCGCGATAACGTCGAAAACGCGCGGCTTCTGATGCGGAAAATCAACGCGCTGAAAATCAAACTCAACCGTCCCGATTTGAAATTTAACATCGTCGCGCACTCGATGGGCGGTTTGATTGCTCGTTACGCGGCGATGTTCGGCGATGCCGATCTGCCGACAGGAACGCGCCGCCTCACGCCGACCTGGGCGGGCGCAAAATCAATCTACAAAATCTTTCTGGTCGGCACTCCGAACGAAGGTTCAACGCCGTCTCTGAAAGGTCTGCTTGACGGTTTCGGCATCACGCGCCTTAATCTGCCGTTCGTCCAAACCATCACGAAATTCGATATGTTTACGATTCCGGCAATGTATCAGCTTTTGCCGGTGAGCGGGACTTTGCGGGCGTTCGACGAAAATTTAAAGCCGCTGCGAATTGATTTATACAATCCGGCGACGTGGGAAAAATACGGCTGGGCGGCATATACCGATCCGAAATTTCAGAAAGAATTCAGTGTTCAGGAACAGGCGCAGGCGAAGGCGTATTTCCGCGTTGTGCTGAATCGGGCAAAGCGTTTTCATCAGGCGATTGACGCGGACATCGCGGCGAAAACGCCGGTGGCGATTTATCTGATCGGCGCGGACTGCAAACCGACGCTCGACGGCGTGATTATTGTCCGCGACGGCAAAAAAAACCGCTGGCGGACGATTTTCAACGCCGACGGATTCAAGCGAAGCGACGGCACGAAAGTTTCCGGCAAAGAAGTCGAAAAAGTTCTGTTCAGCGTCGGCGACGGCACAGTCGCGCAGCGTTCACTTTTAACTTCGAGCTTAACCGGCGCGAAAACGCGAAATAACGGCTTGAAAGAAGCTCTGACCGTGCGCGATACGTCTTTCGTCTGCGAGTCGCACACCAGACTTTTGAGCAATATGGACGTGCAGAAAAGATTATTTACCGATTTGATCGGCAAATAAAAATCGCCGCCGGAAACTGCTATAATAGTCCCGCGCTAAAATTATCCAACGCGGGAGAGAACTGGCGATGATTAAAAACTTTCTTGATGCCGATGAAGACGATTCTTTGATTACGAGACGATCTCCGGGCGAAAAACCGATTGACGAAAATGAGTTTCAGGAATTTGTCGCGCCGTTTTCCAAAATTGAAGACGACGCGGATTTGCTGGAAATCCCAGAGTCGAAAAACGACGCGCCCGACGCTTCCGCGAACCGCGAACACGCCGCCGAACCGAATAATCTCGACGCTTTAATCGAACCGCCGCCCGCAGATTCCGCCGCTCAGACCGCGACTTTTCAGCCGTCGCCGGAAACGATTTTCTCTGAATCGTCCGCCGCAAAAACTTCCGAAGACACAAAAAAAGAATACGATAACAACGCCGCGCCGATGCTTCAGAGTCAATATCAATCGGAATCGTCCGACGAAACGATTCGCAAAAGCGGTCTGGCTTATTCGGCGGCGATTATTCTGTTCGGCTCGATTGTTTTCACTCTGATTCTCGGCTGGTTCGCCGATTTATTGTTCGGAACTGCGCCGTGGGGCAAAGTCGGGGGCATCGTTCTCGGTGCGGTGATCGGCTTTATACAGTTTTTCAGAACGACTTCGCAAATACTCAAAGACGAAGATTGATTTGAGAAAAAATGCACAAATACCGCACTGCGCTTTGAAATTTCCGCTGAACCTTTGTAAAATCTTAGTTTCGCAATGAGCGAGTTTCCCGATAGTAATCAAACCGCCGATTCAACGCCGCCCGCGCTTTCGCACTGGCGAATCTTAATGACGATGGCGGCGGCGGCGATTTTCGGAAGTCTGGCGGGTTACGTTTTTGTTTCGTTGCCGTTCGGATTTGGGGTTTTCATCGGCGGAATTTTATCTTTAATCAATTATTGGTGGTTAAATGTTTCGCTCAAAAAATTGTTCGACGCGGCAATCGCGCACGGCGGTAAGCCGCGATTTTTAGCGATTCGCTATTTTGCCAGATACGCGACGCTCGGCGCGATCCTGACGATCATTTTTTTGACGCACACGATTCCGGTCGTCGCCGTGACCCTCGGTTTGGCGAGTTTTGCTTTAGCGATTGTGAGCGAGGGTTTGATAGGAATTTACACATCATTTTTTAAGAGCAGGGAATTATAAAAATGTTTTTATTTGCAGAAGGCGGCGGTCATCACGAACCGCTGATCGTCGAATTTGTCAATCATCATCTGGGCAAGCCGATTCACGAACTTCAAATGGCGACCACTCATAAATGGTGGACGGCGATACTTTCCCGTTTCGGGACGACACCGGACGCTTTGTTCGGTGAATATACGGCGGAAAACGCGATTCCGTGGTACACGGTGATGTTCGTTATCGCCTGTCTTCTGACGGTAATCGTCATCTGGATTTTCAAAGGCAAACTTTCCGAAGACGATCCGAAGCCCGGACAATTAACGCTCGAAGCCGCCGTTTTAGCGATCAGGGATTTGGTCGTCAGCGTGATCGGCGAACACGGATTCAAGTATTTTCCGGTGGTGGCGACGTTTGCGATTTTGATCTTAGTTTCCAATCTGATGGGACTTTTCCCCTTATTTATGTCGCCGACGGCGCACATCAGCGTGACGGTCGCGCTCGGTCTGTCATCGTTCATCTATTATAATTACGTCGGCATCAGCGAGAACGGCGTGGTCGCGCATTTCGGACATTTAGCGGGACCGAAACTACCGCTGGTTCTGATGCTAATCATCACGCCTCTGATTTTCTTGATCGAGCTTTTCAGTAATTTGATTCGCCCTTTGACCTTAGGAATTCGACTTTTTGCGAATATGTTCGCCGACGAACAGGTCGCCGCCATCGTGTCGGGACTTTATCCGCCGCTCACGCAGATTTTAGTGCCGGTGATTCTGCTGCCGCTCGCGGTTTTCGTCGCCGTCGTCCAGGCTTTCGTGTTTACACTGCTTTCGATGATTTACATCAGCGAAGTTTCACACGCCGCGCACGAACACGAACACGCGCCCGATTCCGAACATCACGAAGCGGCGCAGGTCGAATTTGCGTAGGATTCAAGATTCAGGGTTTAAGATTCAGGACTTTAATTTTGAATTTCAAACATAAATTTTTTACAGGTTTTAAGTTGGTTCTTTTGAGAATTTGCCATTTATATTAAGCGATGCCCGCACGCGACAGGAGCCTCGACTCCGAAGAGAGTAGAAATCGAGCGCATACCGGAAGTGAGGCGAAATTATAACGACCCGCAAATTGTCGAACGAAACAGCCGAAAAACCTTGATAGATCAAATAAATTTCAGGAGACAATTAAAATGAACAAATATAAACATATTTTCTTTTCGGTGCTGGCGTTGGCTTTAATGGCGATTCCGGCAATGGCACAAGGCGCAGCTGACAATCAATCTACGGTTGACGGTTATAAAGCGTTGGCGGCGGGGTTGGGTTTCGGTTTGGCGGCTGGTTTGGGCGCAATTGGACAGTCGCGCATCGGCGCGGCGGCGGTCGAAGGCGCAGCGCGTAATCCGGGCGCGGCGGGAACCGTGCAGACGATGATGATTATCGGTTTGGCTCTGATCGAATCCCTGGTGCTTCTGGCACTCGTGATCGTTTTCGCCAAATTATAATTCGCTTTGGGTTTGATGGAAAATGCGGGCAAGGCTTCGGCTTTGCCCGCATTTTTATTTGGCGGACGATTGTTCATCTAAAAATTTAGCTTCGTTGGGAGCGTGATGTTTGTGGAACCGTGAACTTTTCACCAACCGAGTTCCATCGGGGCGACATATTTATGCCGTTTTGACGGAACTCGATTTGATTTTTAAACCTTAATCCACAAACATTTCGTTCTGGCGGAACTTTTTTCTCATCTCGACTTTCAATCGAATTTTCTCCGTTGTGTTTTGAAACAATATCGGAAACAATACCGTAGTAACCTGGCGAATATGACAACACCGGCATTTGCATTATCGAACATCAAAACTCTGACCGACGGCGAGCTAATCATCAACGCGCTGCGCGGCGGCGAAGATAATTTTGAAGAACTCGTCCGCCGCTACCAGCGTCCGATCACCGGCTACGTTTATCGAATGCTGAACAATTACGACGCTTCCTTAGACGTTACGCAGGAAGTTTTCATCAAGGTTTACAATTCGCTGAACCGTTACAGCTCCGAATATAAATTTTCGACGTGGCTTTACCGCATCGCGCATAACGCCGCGATTGATTGGATGCGCCGCAATTCGGTTAACCAGCAGAGCATCGAAGCGGAAAACGTCGACGGCACGTATCAACTGCAAATCGAAAGTCCGCAGCCGAATCCCGAACAAATGCGCGAACGCAGCGAATGGCGGGCGGAAATCGAAGCGGTCGTCAAATGTTTGCCGCCGGTTTATCGAGAATTGATTTTACTCCGGCACACCCAAGATTTAAGCTACGATGAAATTGCCGAAGTTACCAATCTGCCGCTCGGAACGGTGAAAAACCGCCTTTTCAGAGCGCGTGAAATGATGCGCGAGATGTTCATCGAACGCGGATTTACGGGATTATAAATTTTATCGGAAAGGAGAAAAAAAACGCGATGGATTACAATCAGCCGAACTACAATCAGATGAATTATAATATGCAGCCGCAGCCGCCGATGGGACTGCAAACGCCCGATCAAAAACAGATGGGAATGTTTCTGCACCTGTCGCAACTGCTTAATATAGTCGTCCCGTTCGCCGGAGTCGTCGTGCCGATTGTGCTTTGGCAAACGAAGAAAGAGGAAATGCCCGCGCTCGACGCGCACGGCAAAATGGCGGTCAATTGGCTGATTTCGTCGTTCATCTACACCATCGTCAGCATTCCGCTGATGTTCGTTTTGATCGGCTTCTTGAGTTTCTTCGCCGTTCTCATTATGGGAATCGTCTTTCCGATTATCGCCGGAGTTAAAGCCAACAACGGCGAACTTTGGGAGTATCCGCTGACGATTAAGTTTTTGAAATAGTTTTTGACCGACAGAGATGCCAACCGCCGTCATCGAAAAAATTTGTTCGCAGAGAAGCGATCTCGCCGCCTATATTGACGGCGAACTGCTTCCGCGTGAAGAGCTTGAACTCGAAACGCATCTGGCGGTTTGCGGCGAATGCCGGACGGAACTAAACGAACAGAAAAAATTACTCTGCGTTTTAGATTTCGCCCTAGAAGACGAAAAAGAATTTGCACTGCCCGCCGACTTCGCCAAAATCGTCGTCGCCAACGCCGAAAGCAAAGTCAGCGGTTTGCGTCGCCCGCAGGAACGATTCACCGCGTTATTCATTTGTGCCGCGTTGTTTTTATTGGTGATTTTAGGATTAGGCGGCGAAACGCAAACGGTTTTAGATACCTTCGCCGGTTTTGCCGAACAGTTTTTAGTCGTCATCGGCTTCGTTTTTCATCTTTTTTACGACATCGCTTTGGGAACGGCGATTATTCTGCGTTCAATCGGTTCGCATTTGATTTTCAATGCGACGGTTTCAGCGGCGTTGGCGATTGCTTTCCTCGGTCTTGCACTTTTCGCGCTGCTGCGCTTCGTTCATCGTTCGCCGAAATTAAAAATTCAGGCTCAGGAAAAGTGATTTACACAGCCGTTCGGACAGACATTTTCACGGATTCAAGAATCTTCTTCGGACGCATTTTCGCGGGATTTATTTTTGTTTTAATCTCCGCGTCCGCCTTCTACGCGCAAACTTCCATCGCCGCTCAAGCGGATGAAAAAACCGTTATCATCGGCGATGCCAAAGACAACGAAGTCTTTTCGTTCGGCAAAACCGTTATCGTCAAAGGACACGCGAAAGGCGTTTTAGCGTTCGGCGGCGATGTTATCGTCGAAGGCAGAGTTGACGAAGATGTCGCTACTATCGGCGGCTCGATCATTCAAAAAGAGACGGCTTTTATCGGCGGCGATGTGATCGTGTTCGGCGGCGCGTATCGTCCCGAAAGCAGGAATCCGCTTCGCACCGAAGGCAAGGAAACGATTATGTATGCCGGTTACGAAGAAGAACTTCGCAATCTGACGCAGAATCCTTCGCAGCTTTTCGCGCCGAGTCTGACGTGGAGTTTTCTCACGCAGCGCATCTTGCTTTTGCTTTTCTGGTTCGTTATTTCCCTGGCTTTGACGACGATTGCGCCCGGCGCGATTAGTCGGGCGGTCGTGCGGTTTCAGCTTTCGACGTTGAAAGTCATCGCTTTCGGAATGGTCGGTTTTGTTGTAACGACCGTCGGCGTGATGTTGAGTTTGGTTTTTCTGCCGAGTTACGTTTACGCGATTGTCGTTTTGATGTCGTTTCTGCTGCTGATCGTCAGTTTCGTTTTCGGGCGCGTCGCATTGCAGGTCAGCGTCGGCAAACGTCTGCAAAAGCGTTTTTTGCCGGACAGCAAACATTCGGAAACGCTCGCGCTCTTCACCGGCACATTTGTTTGGACGCTTCTGCTCTCGATTCCTTATCTTTGGACGTTAGCACTTATTCTTCTAATCTCCGCCAGTCTCGGATTGGTTCTAACCGCCCGCAGCAATAATTCCTGGCAGAAAACATAAAAATCTTTATTCGGGACTCGAAATTGTGTCGCCGATCAATCTTTCTGCAGCCTGAAACCGCCGCGTGTGAGTAACGCTTCAAAGCCGGGTTTTTCGACCGCTTTGATGTAAGCGTCCATCGGTTCGACCAAGCCTTTCTTCACTAAATCCATCAGCGCGTCGTTGAGCATCACCATTCCGTGTTGTTTGCCGGTTTGCATCGCTGACGGAATTTGAAAAGTCTTACCTTCGCGGATTAAGTTGGAGATCGCCGGGGTAACGATTAAAATTTCGAGCGCGGCGACTCGCCCGCCGCCTTTTTTCGGCAGCAGAGTTTGCGAGATCACGCCTTTCAAAGATTCGCTCAACATCACGCGGATTTGCTGCTGACGGTCGGCGGGAAATTGGTCAATGATGCGGTCAACGGTCGAGGCGGCGGTTGTCGTATGCAGCGTTCCGAAAACCAGATGCCCGGTTTCGGCGGTTTCAATCGCAATCGCAATCGTCTCCAGATCACGCATTTCGCCGACGAGTAAAATATCCGGGTCTTCACGCAGGGCGGCGCGCAAAGCGTCTTTGAACGAATCGGTGTGATTATGAACCTCGCGCTGATTGACCAGACATTTTTCGTTTTCGTGCGTAAATTCAATCGGGTCTTCGATGGTGATAATGTGGTCTTCGCGCCGGAAATTGATGTAGTTGACCATCGCGCAGAGCGTCGTTGATTTGCCGCTGCCGGTCGGACCCGTTACGACGACCAATCCTTTTGATAAATTACACAAATCCAAAACCGCCTTGGCTAATCCGAGTTGTTCGGCGGTCGTGATTTTTGCCGGAATGATGCGGAAAACGCCGCCCATTCCTTTTCTGTCCATAAAGATATTAGCGCGAAATCGAGCCAAACCTTCGATTTGATAAGCAAAATCGGTGTCGTTGCGCGTGGCGAATTCTTCCTGATTTTTGGCGGGCATAATCGAGGTCAAAAGCTCCTTCATCGCTTCGGCGGAAAGCGTCGTTTCGTCGCTTTCGAGCGGTTTCATCCTGCCGTCTTTACGAACCAACGGCGGCATACTCGTTGACAGGTGAAGGTCGGACGCGCCGATTTCCGCCATCTGACGGAAAAGTTTATCTATTCGTTCCTGGGCCTTTAAATTTACTTTTGCCAACACGAAAGACGACGGTTTTTCGATTGACGGCACGTTCGGTGTTTCCGCTTTCTTCGCCTGTTTCTGCAAAGGCGTTTCAATTTTGATCGGCGGTTGTTCGGGATACAAAACGGCTTCCACCTGCGGCAAGTCGTCGAATTCGTAATTTATCCGAAAAGGCGGCGGTGTAAACGCTTGAATTTTCGGTTCGGGCGTTTTCGGCGAATCGGCGAACGAATAATCGGGCAGTTTCATTTCCGACGCGAGAATTTTCGGCGCGACGGCGGCAAACTCAATCGGCGCGGCGTGCGTTTGATAAGCGGGCGCGGCGTTAACCGGCGCGGCGGCGGGCTGATCGGTATTGTCCGAAAATACCGGACGCACCGTTACATCAAAACCGGCGGGCGTTTTCTTGACCAGAAAGCTGAAATCGCCCTGCGCGTTGCGGTGAACGAACGCGATTTCGGGTTTATTGGGCAATTCCTGCTTGACCTCTGCCGGAATCAGCGGAAAAACCAGCATACTGATTTGCGTTCCCAGAATCGGCGTTTTGGCAACCTCGATTGCGCCGTTTCCGTTGACCAGATACGGTATTTTGTTCGGTTCGAGACGCAATTCATAACTGCACGTCGAGAGTAGTTTTTGCAGGTATTCGTTTAATTTTTCCATTTTACTTTGGTTTTGACAGCGGGAATTTTTGCCGGGAAGATTTGAGTTCAAGAGAAAACTCAAAGAAAGATTATCATATCAAAACAATGTTTGTCATTAAAAAAATTAAGATTCAGAGCTTAGGATTCAAGATTCAGGATTCAGAGTTTAGGACTCAGGATTCAAGAATAGAAAATACTGAATTCTGAATCTTGAATTCTAAATTCTAAATTCACAATTCCAAACCATTTGCGAACTGTATTTTTCTCGTAGAAAGCAGTAGATTATTACATTTGCGATTAAGATGAAAATGATTTCCGTAAAGCCACAAATTGAACATCAGCCGACCGCTGCGCCGGAACTGTCGCTTTTCTTGCCCGTCCTGAACGAAGAAGATAATCTGCTTCCGATGCACACCAAAATTTCCGAAGCGTTGGATTCGCTCGGCAAAACAGCGGAAGTGATTTACGTTGACGATGGCTCGACCGACAATTCGCTGCAAATTTTAAAGGAAATTGCGGCGGCAGATTCGCGAGTGCGGGTCGTTTCTCTGCGAAGGAATTACGGTCAAACGGCAGCGATGTCGGCGGGAATTGACGCGGCGGAAGGCGAAATCTTGATTCCGATGGACGCGGATTTGCAGAACGATCCGAAAGATATTGCCAGACTTCTGGAAAAATTAAACGAAGGCTACGATGTCGTTTCCGGCTGGCGGAAAAATCGCAAAGATGCGCTCGTGCTGCGAAAAATTCCTTCGTGGATTGCCAACTCGGTGATTTCAAAAATCGGCGGCGTGCCGCTCCACGATTACGGATGCAGTTTGAAAGCCTATCGCCGCGATGTCATTCAGGACGTGAAACTCTACGGCGAAATGCACCGTTTCATCCCGATTTACGCCAGCTGGGCGGGCGCGCGAGTAACCGAAATCCCCGTTGACCACCACGCCCGCACGATGGGCGTATCGAAATACGGAATTTCTCGGACGATCAAAGTCGTTTTCGATTTAATGACGATAAAATTTATGGCTTCGTATCAAACGAAACCCATTTACGTTTTCGGCACATTCGGAACGGTCGCGTTTTTTCTCTCGATTTTCGCCGGACTCTGGGCGTTTTACCTGAAATTTATCAGCGGCATTTCGTTCATCCTAACGCCTTTGCCCGTGATTTCGATTGTCTTGTTTGCAATCTCGATGCAGTTTTTTCTAATGGGTTTACTCGCCGAAATGCTCGTGCGAACTTATCACGAATCGCAGGATAAGGCGATTTACACGGTTCGTGAGAAGATTGGATTTGATTAAAATAGACTATGAATTTAGACCCGCAAAAATTTTCCAGACATCATTTAGAAAAAATTTCTGAAGAAGAACGAAAAATCCTGCTTTTAGAAATGAGCAATACTCTATCACAAAATATTTCAGATGATGATTTTGATCGAAATATAATTCGTATTGTAGATGAACTAAAAACAATAGGTCACGACCTTTGGAATTTTGACTGCGATGATGATTTTCAGAGTTGGTGTGGTGACTGGTCTGAAACAGAAAATGTCGGAAAATTAGTTTTGGAATTTACCAGAGACGCGCCTGTGGAAGTTTTTTGGAACAATAATTTGTAATGTGCGGAATAGCAGGTTGGGCAAATTTAGAAAATAAAACTTCGGCGCATTCTGCCGAAGCCGTTCTGCACCGGATGTGCGAACGGATGAAACATCGCGGACCGGATTCGGAAGGTTTGTGGCTTGAAAATGAAGTTGCGCTCGGAATGCGAAGGCTTTCGATTATTGATCTTCACACCGGAGAACAGCCGGTTTATTCGGAAGATAAATCAATCGTCGTCGTGATGAACGGCGAGCTTTATAATTTCCGCGAAGTCCGCGCCGATTTGGAAAAGCGCGGGCATCAGTTTGAAACGCAGACCGATACTGAAATTCTGCCGCATCTTTACGAGGAATACGGCGACGCGATGCTCGAACATATCAACGGAATGTTCGCGTTTGCACTGTGGGATAAAAATCGAAAAAAACTGTTGATTGCCCGCGATAGATTCGGCGAAAAGCCGCTTTATTACGGCGTGTTTGACGGCAAATTGATTTTCGCATCCGAGCCGAAAGTGCTGCTGGCGAATCCGGCAGTTAAAGCGGAAATAAATCTCGACGCGCTGCGTTCATATTTATCGTTCGACTACGTTCCTGCGCCGCATTCGATTTACAAAAATATCCACAAATTACCCGCCGCGCATCTGCTTATTCTGGAAAACGGCGAGGTAAAGACGCGCCGTTATTGGAACGTCCTTTTCAAACGCAACGGCAATATTCCGACGATTGAAAAAGCGGCGGAAGAATTGCGCGAACTACTCGCCGATGCGGTGAGAATGCGGATGGTGTCCGATGTTCCGTTAGGAATTTTGTTGAGCGGCGGCGTTGATTCTTCGACCGTGGCGGCGTTTGCGACGCAGTTTTCGAGCGAGAAAGTAAAGACGTTTTCCATTGGTTTTGAAGAAGATTCGTTTGACGAGTCGAAGTTTGCCCGGCAGGTGGCGGCGCATTTAAGCACCGAACATTACGAAGAGAAATTGAGCGTCGGAAAAGCGGCTGATTTGATTTCGGAGATCGGAACGTGGCTTGACGAACCGCTTTCGGACGGCTCTTTAATTCCGACTTTTCTGCTGTCGCGTTTCGTCCGAAAGCACGTAACGGTCGCGCTCGGCGGCGACGGCGGCGACGAGATTTTTGCCGGTTATCCGATGTATTTCGCGCACAAAGTCGCGGGCGTTTACGGCAAAATTCCAAGCGTTCTGCGAAATAATTTAATCGAACCGATTGTTAAAAATCTGCCGGTTTCGAGCAAAAATCTGTCGTTCGATTACAAGGCAAAAAGATTTGTTGCGGCTTCCAAACACGACTCGGTAACGCGCCATCATTCGTTTTTCGGTTCATTTTCGATTGACCAACAGCGACATCTTTTGTCGAGAGATATTTTGGCGCAAACTTCCGACGACATTTATAAAGATGCGAAAGAACTTTTGAAAATCACCGACGCGCCGACGGAAATCGAGCGAATGCAGTTTCTCGACCTGAACTTTTATATGGCGGAAGACATTCTGACGAAAGTTGACCGTGCTTCGATGGCGGTGTCGCTGGAAGTTCGCGCTCCGTTTCTCGATCCGCGAATCGCGCAATTTGCCGCCCGTCTGCCGCTCGAATATAAACTAAAAGGCAGCCGGGGAAAATATGTTCTGAAGCGGGCGATGAAGGATTTGCTGCCGAAAAACATTTTACATCGCCCGAAAAAGGGTTTCGGAATTCCGATTGCCGAATGGCTGAAAACTCGTCTCAATCCGCTGATGCACGATTTGCTGGATTCAAACAGGTTGAAAAATCAAGGTTTGTTCGATGCCGCGTTCGTGCAGAAACTCATCAAAGAACACGAAACGAACGCGGCTTCGCATCACAAACAACTCTGGACGCTGCTTGTTTTTCAACTTTGGTTCGACAACTTTTTGACTAAAAAATAAAGTTCTCTAAAAAGCGTTTGTTAGGAAAACGCGAGACGATTCTAAATTTTCATTTCATCCCGCCAAACAATCGTTTGTTTGCCGAGTGAAAATTTAGACTGGTATTATTTTAACGCTGCCGAGAATGCTAATCGCCGCGAAAGCTGTTTAGTCGTCGGTTTTTCCTACCGACTTTGCCGCCGATTCGTTTCTTCCGGTCGCGTCCGACTTAACCAGCCGCCGATTTGTTTGAGCTTTTGCCGGAACAACTCGCCGTGTCCGCTCGACATCAGACGCTGCCGGCATAACCAGGCGTGAGTCATCTCGTGTTTCAAGGTGTTTGTCAGCCGGGTTTGATGCGCGGTTTCGTAATAGGTTTTTTTGACGAAAATCAACGGAGCCTCATTACCGTCGCAGTGCGTGTAAGCGTTAGCCGTTTCGGTGTCGGTTCCCGATTTCAAAATCGGTTCGTCTTTAACGTAAATCGGAACCGGCGGCATTCGGTCAAAAAAAGGCAGCAAAGCGTCGGCTTCCGCTTGAAGTCTGCCGTCGCGTTCCGCCCGTTCAAGTCTGGAATCGGACTTTTGGAGCAACATCTCCAGAGGCTTCGCCGGTTGCGGCGGATGAGAGCAAATGCAGATAAAAAAAATGCCCGCGCCGAAGATAAGAAGCCCGATCAATAAACGGATTTTTGACGAGAACATATCTTGATAAATTTCAAATTAGCCGGACGGAATTAAATTGAACAGCCGCCGTTCTCGAAAAAACGACGGCTGAAAATTCTCGCTCGAACGTAATTTTACTGCGTAACGGTAAACTTTGCCGAACCTTCCTTCAATTGACCGGAGACGCGATCTTTGATTTTAATTTTGATTTCGTAATCGCCCGTCGTCATCGCGTTGGTCGGTAGCATTCTCGCCAGAGTCAGACGCTGACCGGAATCGCTCAAGCCTTCCCAATTTTCCGGCTGATTCAAAACTTCCTTGCCGTCTTTGGTCAAAACGTAATTGACATCAACCGCCGGTCGGAGTGTCGTCTGGTCAATGCCGGCGTTGTAAACCTGCATATAAATTCCGACTTCCTGACCTTTTTTGTAAACGCCGGAAAGATTCGGGACGACCTTCGCCGAGCCGATGATAAAGCTGCCGCCGATGTCGCGTTCGGTGGTCGAACGCAGAGTTGAGGCTAAAATTAAAGTCGAGGTGTCGAGTTTGTTCTCCTCATATTTCGGCACGGTAAAACCGATGCTGCGAACGCCTTTATTGCCGGAGGCGACATCGCGGACGACGACATCAACTTTGTAAACGCCGGGCGTGAGAGCGATGGCTTTCTGATAAATTGATTTGCGGTCTTTGGCTTCGGCTAGTTCGACATCGGTCGCACTGGTCGTTACCGAATCTTCAAAGATGCCGGAACGCTTGCCCGACACGGCTTGAATTTTGCCGAAGATATTCATTCGCGCCGTCTGAATTCCGCTACCCTCGAAGACGAGTTCCTTGTTGCTCGCCTGAATGGTAAACGCCGTTACCACGCGGTCATCCGATTGGCGGAAAAAGTCCACGCGCATATCGAAATCGAGCGGATTATTGTCAATCAACCCCGAATCACTCGCCGCGCTCTGCAAATCGCTGAATTTCACTTGCGGCGGACGCTGCAAGCCGGTGTAAATTTCCAGACGGCGAAACGGCGAATCCTGTTCGCGCTGATAATTCTGCCCGTAATTGCCGCCGCCGATGCGGTCGCCTTTGTTCGACAAACCGAGTTGTTCGGAAGTGGTCAAACCCGCGCCCGGCACGTTTTTGAGCGCGTCTTTTTCGCCCGCGTCGCGGGCGATGCGATATTCGCCGGTTCCGGTCGGGTCAACGAATTCGATTTCGATGCCGTCGCCGACGTTATCGAGGTGGCGGTAAAACCACGTCTCAAACGGATAAGTCGTAGTCGAGCCGCCGCCTTCGTAGCTCGGACGGTCGTAGTTGCCGCCCGAAGGATGCGATTCGATGCCGTCGGGCTTGCCGAAACTGATGTAAATTCGTCCACGATCGGTTTTCCAGCCCGGAATGCCCGAAGCGTAATGTTCGTTCGCGTAGGCGATGCGCTCGTAGTACTCTTCACGGTACTCGTTTTCTTCGGTATCCGGGTCGGGGTCGCGTCTGCGCCAGAAATTTTCGATGAAATTTTCGCGTTCCTCGTCCGTTTTCAGGGCGTTGAAAGCCTTCTTTTCTTCGTTCGTGATGACGTATGGAACGTCTTTGTTAACCCAGTCTTTATAAACTTTATTAACTTCTCCTTTCACTTTCCGCACTTTAGTTGACGGGTCTTCGGTCGGTTTCGGGGTTTGAGCGAAAACGGCTGACGCGCCTGCCGAAAGCAGCAAAACGGTTAGCACGGCATTACGAATTAAATTGTTTTTGGACATAACGGCAAAACTCCTGATATTGACGGCAATAGTTTTCAGCTTTGTTTAATTTTAGCTTTTTAGATTTTAGACGGTAAACCTTAATTGTTCAAGATGCGCGAAGCCGCTGTAAAGGTTGCCGGATGCTTCATAGAACACAAAAATCGAGCCGCTGTCTTCCGGCGAGTCGGTTATCTATATTTAAGTGCGTTTCAGCTTATTAAAGATCGCGTCTTTCGTCGTCCCGTTTTGCCGAAGTCGCTCGATAAGCGGCAAAACGCCGGCGGCTTAAGGACTTGGAATTTTCAAAAATTCCAGGTCAGAGTCCCTCCACAGACGGAGTTCCGACGATTGTAAACGGGAACTATCGTCGGGATTAGTTTCGAGATTTTAGATGGCGGTTCGATTTCACTCGGACGACCCGTTTGATCGTGACGAGTGCGGTAAACAAACCGTCCGATGCCGTAACCGACGGCACTTCCGACCAGCACGTCGGAGAGAAAATGGTTGCGCCCCGAATAGCGCGACAAACTGATCGCCGCCGCCGCCGCGAACGCACCGTAGCGGACGAGCGGACGGTCTCGATATTCGTAAGCGATAACCGTAGCGACCGACCAGATGCTGGCGGCGTGTCCCGACGGAAACGAATTGCCGCCCGTGAAAAAGCGTCCGCGCCCGCCGTCGTTGTTCGGACGCGGACGCTGCGTAACGAATTTAAGAGCTTGCGCGACGATGCCGGAATCCAATAGGGCTTCGGCTGCCAGCAAGCCGGTTTCTCTCGCTCGCGGATTTTTCGTCGCCCGCCCGATTAGATAAAATCCGGCGGCGACACCGCCCGCCGCGTAAAACGCGCCGCCCTGACTGACGCGGCGGCTGAACGCCGGAAGACTTCCGTTGCGGCTGACCTGCGAGGATGTGCGGCGGTCGGTGGCGATGAGTGCGGTAGTCGCCGCACCGAGCGGAATCAGCCATTTGGCATCTTCACTGCGAAGTCTGAAAGGCGCAGTCCAAATCTTTTTCTGGTCGCGGAGAATGTTTTTGAAAAACCGTTTTTCGAGCGACGGCGCAGCCGGCGGCAGAGCAGCGGGTGACGTGATCGGCGGATTCTGCGCCAGACACGCTGCCGCCAGAAAGATCAGCAGGAAAATAGATCGAATGCCGTTTCTACAACGCCGGAAGACCTCGACAATCGAAGCTGCCGATTTAATTTTGCCGTTCATAATTTCTCAAATTTTTTGCTTGTCAGCAATCAGAACCAATTTGTTTTTGCGTTTCTTTTTGGCATACCAGACGCGGTAAATCAACGCGCCGCCAACTGACAGCAGACAAACTTCGCTCAACACTTTTTCCGCGTCGAAAAAATCTACCGGACGGTTGAGCAGTAGCGGGTCAGCCCAAATCCCGTGAACTAAAAAAAGCATCGCCGCGCCATACGACGTGAAATGAATCAGTTTCCAGACGCGATTGGTGAGCCATCTTCGCACGAACGCGATGGAAGTAATAACCGCCGTCGAAAGACCGTAGAAAGCCAGCGCACCGAGCGAGTAAACATAATTTTGGTGCGGCGCGGTCAACGGAACCGCGATGTTCAGAAGACTGAAACCGGCTTTTTCGTCGAAGAGAAGCAGAACCGGATGCGCGAACGCTGCTGACAAAGCAATGTAAGCCGTGTAATTATGAACTTTATAGATATTAATTCGACGCACGAATAACGGCAATTTCTGCCACGTCGAGGTTTTTTGATACTTAGTCGAAAGCAAAACTCCCAACAGCAAATTAACCGTAAGAAATCCGGTGGCAATTAGTCCGAAGGTCGAAGAAAGACCGACAAAATCAAAACTCTCCATTGTCAAATTTTCCACCTGCTATTGCGAAAATCCGCTCGTCTTCAAGGATATGCCTCTCCATAATCCAAACGCCTCAGCGATTTTGCATTTCTCCCAAAATGCGTTTTAACTCGTCGAGTTTTTGTCCGGCTTCGCCGAGTTTTCCTTCGCTCGTCAGCTTTTGATAATCGTTAAAAGTTTGTCCGGCGAGTTTTATCAGTTCGGTGGTTGACCGGGAAGTTTCTTTCGGTTGTCCGCCGTCGCTCTCCGATTTTTTAGTTTCCGCCTCTTTGGAATTCGTCAGGGTCGGTGTTCCGGTCAGCTGCGCGAGTGCCGTTTCAAAGTTGGCGGCGTAAACCAGTTTTTCCTGCGTCGCCAAAACGACGAGTCGCAGTTCCGGCATCGGACTGCGTTCGGCTTGCAGATAAATCGGCTCGACGTAAAGCAGTCCCGTGCCAATCGGCATAATTATCAGGTTGCCGCGCTTGACCTTCGATCCCTGCTGATTCCAGAGCGTGATTTGACCGGATAACTGCGCGTCCTGATCTATCCGCGCCTCGACCTGCGAAGGTCCGTCAATCACCCGCGACGACGGGAAATTATAGACCAATAGTTGTCCGTAAGCCGCGCCGTCGCTTCTGCCCGCCATCCACGCGATCATATTATTTCTATTCGCCGGCGTGAACGGCAGAACCTGCGCGAACTCCGACGACGACTGCTCGCCGGGCAGAGGCATCAAAACCTGATACGGATCGAGCGGCTGCGTTGCGGGCGTTTGTCCCGATTTATCATTATTAGCACTGACCGAGGCTTCGCGGGCGATGCTCCAAACATCTTCGCGCCCGAAAAACATTTTCGCGCTTTGCGTGTGGTAAAGTCCGAAGACATCGCCCTGCGTTTTAATCAAAGTTTCCGGGTAGCGGACGTGTGCGCGAAGTCCGGCGGGCATCGCGTCCGCCGCCTTGAAAAGTTCGGGAAACGCCGTTCGATACGCCGCGACAATCGGATCGGCTTCGTCGAAAACGTAAAAATCAACCGCGCCGCTGTACGCGTCAACGGTAATTTTGACGCTGTTGCGAAGATAATTGACGTTTTGACCGTTCGCCGGATAATGCCGCGAATACGGATAACGATTGCTCGAAGTATAAGCATCCATAATCCAAAACAAACGTCCGTCGTCATTAACGACGATATACGGATCGGCATCGTATTTCAAAAACGGCGCAAGACGGCTGGTGCGCTCGCTGATATTGCGGTGCAAAAGCACGCGGCTCTCCGCCGTTACGTCGTCGGAAAAAGGCAGTTTCGACAAATCGCCGGTCGCCCACGCCACCGCCAGACGGCGCAAACCGCCGCCGACGGCAAAACCGCCGCTCCCTTCGTAGTTCGTGTAATTGTTATTTTCGCCCTGCGGATAATCGAATTCGCGCTGTTTGGTTTTAACGTAAACGTCGGTGTCCGTTTTCTCGCCGAAATAGATTTCCGGGCGCGTAACTTTGAGGTCGCCGCTCGCTTCAATCGGCATATTCGACAGGATAAAACGCGGTTTGCCTTCGCCGGTAAATTCGTTGACGGGATTCATCGTTACGCCGTAGCCGTGCGTGTAAACGAGTCGTTCGTTAATCCAGTTGCGCGATTGTTCGGGCAGTTTGTTAACGTCCATTTCGCGCGTCGCCGTCATCACCTGCCGCATCTCGCCGTTGATTCGATAGCGGTCAACATCCACGTCCGGGAAATCGTAATAAGTGCGAATCTCCTGAATCTGCCGCAGAGTGACCTGCAACGCCCGCCAGTCCCAGAGCCGTATGTTGGCGAGCGTCGAGCGGTTGACATCAAGATTAAATGCCGCGTTGGAAGTGTCCGCCGCATATTCACGTGATTCGACTTTTTCGATGTTGAAACCCGCGCGCGTTCCGGCGATGTTGTGTTCGATATACGGCGTTTCTTTCCCTAGTTCGTTCGGTTTGACGACGAAATTCTGCACGTAGGACGGAATGACGATTCCGGCAATGACGAAAACCACCGCCGGGATGCCGAGCGCGAAAAGCATCAAACGCCCGCCTTTTGCGCCGAAAGCGTTGACGAACAGCACCAGCGCGGCGATCAAAAACGCGATTGCCACCGCCGTCAAACCCGGAATCGTATAGTTGGCTTCGGTGTAAGTTACGCCGCTGAACGAAGAATGATCCGTCCACAAAAAAGCGTAGCGCGAAAGATAAATCTGCGCCGCGACGGAAACCAGCAGCGCACCGAGCGCGACGGAAACGGCAGAATAAGCGCGTGTTCCGAAACCTTCAAATTTCAGCGGCTTTTCGTCAACCGAAATCGTTGACGGCGGCGGCACGGCGGACAGCAAAGCGTAAACAATCGCCGCGATCAGCAGAATAACGGCGAGCGAAGTCAGCCACGACGCGATTGACTGGTAAACAGGCAGCGAAAACAAATAAAATCCGACCGCGTTGCCGAAAATCGGGTCGGCGTTCGCCGTCGCCGGCTGATGCAGGTAAAGCGTCCATCTCTGCCAATCTTCACTCAGACCGAAAGCATAGCTGATGCTGAAAATAAGAGAAAAAATCCAGCCGAGCGGTTTCAAAAAACGCGCCGGATTGACGTCAACCGATTGCTGATTAAGGACGATTTTCCGCGCCGGAAGGCGATCAATTCCGAAAAATCTTTCAAGCGCGTAAAAACCGCCGCGCAAAATAACCAGCGTCAAAACTCCGAACACCGCGAACAGCGTCCAGCCGAGCGCAAAAACCGACCAGAAACGCGCCCCGTAGCCGACCGAATCGAACCATAACGCCTCGATGTAAACGCCTAAACCGTTCAGCGTAACTACCGACAGAACGATAAAGGCAGCGACAGCAATCCATTTGCCGATTCCGCCGCGCCGCTTTTGCAACGGCGTTACGTTGATAATTTCGGCATCCAAATCCGAATAATCAGAGTTGTTCATATAGCACAATCATACACCTGCCGCCGCCGCGTTCAAAGCGTTTCCAAACCGAAAACCGTCGTAAAATTTTCGATAATTCGGGTTTCGACCGCCGCTAGATCAATTTCGCGTCCTAAAAGCCGTTCCATCGAAGCGACGGGTTCGCCTTCGCAGGCGATGATGTGATCGAAATAACTCAAATCCGTGTTGACGTTAAGCGCGAAGCCGTGCGTCGTTACCCAGCGTTTAATGTGAACGCCGATTGCCGCGACTTTGCCTTCTTTGGTGTGAACGCCCGTTAAATCCGTCAGCCGAAAAGCCTCGATCTCGAAATCGCGCAGCGTCCGAATTAAAACTTCTTCCAAATCGCGCACGTATTGATGAACATCCTTGCGGTCGGGACTCAAACTGACAATCGGATAGCCGACGATTTGCCCGATTCCGTGATAGGTAACTTTGCCGCCGCGATTCGTCTCGAAAACCGCCGCGTCGAGCTTTTTCAGCATTTCGGCACTCGCCAGAACGCCGTTTTCATCGGCGCGTCGCCCAATCGTGTAAGTATGCGGATGTTCGAGCAGCAAAAGATAATCCGTTTCGCGTTGTTCGATCACTTCCGTTTCGATTCTTTTTTGCCAAATTAAACCGTCCGCGTAGCTCACGCGACCGAGACGGCGAACTTGTAAACGTCTTTCGTGCATCTTTTAATATGATAAAATTATCCGTATAAATTTACGAACGGGCTTTTCGATATGAAAACTGCTATGAAAAAAACTTTTACAAAATCCGCCGTCCTGATTATTTGTCTTCTAAGTTTCGCGTTTTCCGCCGTCGCGCAAAAGCGCAGACCGACACGCCGGCAAACGGTCAAACCGGCAGTCGCCGCCAACAGTTTTGAATTGAAAAATGGCGCGGCACTGGTCTCAACGCAGATCAAAAACGTCTCGAAATTTCTGTATAATTTGGGCGGCGTGGCGCGGGTGATCGAAGATTTAGACCGCGACATCGCCGCTCGCAAAGCCTCGCGTAACGCGAGTTCGCTGAACACCAGAAACAAACAAGCCGTCGTCGCCACGATGAAAAATCTCCGCGCCGGTTTAGCCGCGCTCGAAATCGAATTCCGCACCAAACCCGCGCTCAAGAACTATCTTTTTCAAATCAGCGGCATCTCGGAAATAGCGGGACTCGCCGAAGACCAAGCCGCTGACGGACAGCTCACCGAATCGGGCAGAACGCTTTTGCTGGTCGTCGAAAAACTTTCCGACACGCTCGCCGCCCTGCCGTAAATCTATCCGGGAAACCGCGTCTGAAATAAATGGCGAATATAAATTTGAATGCGATTTACCCGTTCAGACGCGACGCGGCAAAACCCAGACCGGCGGCGACCGAACTGAAATAATCGGGACGCAGAATCTTTTTTTCGCCGAAAATTTTAATTACCGTGCGGTTCAGCAGAGGAACTTGCGACGTGCCGCCGGTCAGCAAAACCCGCTTGATATTGCGCGGTTTGACCGAAGCCGCCGCGAGCGTCTCGACGATTGATCTTTCGATATTCGCTGCGACTTCGGCAATCGTCGCTTCAAATTCCGCGATGCCGATTGCCTCGTCCAAATCGAGCGGTCTGAATTTGATCGCCGCCCGTTCGCTGTCCGACAAATCTTTTTTCGCCGCGTCAATCGCCCGAAATAATTCAAAACCGTAGTGATTTTTGATTAAATTCAAAAGCCTTTCGACATCTTCCGGACGATTTGAAGATGGTAGAATATCCTGCAAAGTCTCCTTGTCGCGGCGATTGTTAAGAAGGTTGATGCGATGCCATTTGGAAAGTTTGTAAATCAGATGTGCCGGAAAAGGCAGCGTTTTTCCCAATGAAATGAAGGTCGAATCAGCTCCGAATAGCGACGCGAGATTGTGTTTCATTATTCGTGCGCTCAATTCGTCGCCCGCTTCGTAGATGCCGCCGACGGCTTTGATGTCGCGTTCGCGTTCCGGCGATGCCGAACGATCTCTGGAAGTTTCGATGACGCAGACATCGGTTGTGCCGCCGCCGATGTCCACCACACAAATCAATTCGTCCCGCGTCGAAGTCGTCTCATAACTCATCGCCGCCGCCGCCGGTTCGAGCCAAAAAACGACGCGCTCGAAGCCGGCGAGATGCGCGGCTTTTTCCAAACGCTGCACCGCGAGTTCGGAAAACTCGACGGGTCTGCCCAAAACTACGCCGTCGAACTTTTGAGAAAACTGCGTTTCCGCCATTCTCTTCAACACGACGAGAACTTTTGAAACCAAATCTTCCGCCGCCTGCGAGCCGTGTCCGGCAACCGTCGTATGATCGAATTTAGCATCGGGCAGCAGGGTTTTAATGCTTAACATCAGCCTGCCGCCGATGCCGTTTTCTTCCAGATTGTGCAGATAACGCTGCACGGCATCAACGCCGATGTAAAACTGTTTCGAGCGTTCCGGGAAATAAAGAATCGTCGGCGTGCTGATCGCGCCGTCCGCAAATTCGACAAATTTTATTTGATTGTTTACCGCCAGCGATGCGAGTGAATTTGAGGTTCCGAAATCAATTCCGATGTATTGCATAATCTCGCCGATTTTTGACTGAATCGAAAACTCGACGACACTTAAAAATCAACCGCCGACTTAAAAATAAAAGTGTAAACGCAAAAAACGGGCGGTCAATTATAGCCGCCCGTTTTTTGTTTTAGAAATGGCTCCGCAGGTAAGACTCGAACTTACAACCCTTCGGTTACACTTTACCCCAAACTTTCGTTTGAGCGTGGACTATCTCATCAACTTTTCTTACAAAAGTTGTCGGACGCTATCTGAGATATTATCGGTTTGGTTTCCTCAATCTCTAGTCTCTGCACGTTCCTGTTTACTCTTAAACCATTCAACAGGCTTCGCTCAGGATTACCATTCTAATTTGCATTAGGGAAGGTTTCCCTGAATTCATCCGATTTTTCAATCACAGTCACCTGTGAAAGCTGCAACTTTCCGGCGTGGAACTCTCGATGACAATTTGCACATAACAAAACACATTTTTCAATTTCAAGTTTAACTTTTTCCCAACTTCTGGAATACCCTTTGGCGGAAATACCAAAATCTTTCTTGCTTGGGTCAACGTGATGAAATTCAAGTGCTTCGAGACACCGATTGTAGCTGCAAACTTCACAACTACCGCCTTTGTATTCAACAGCCATTTCTCGAACTTTTACTTGACGGCGTTTTACCGCTTCGAGCATATACTCGCGTCGCTGTTGATATGTGCGCTTTTCTGCTATTGTAAAAGACCTTGCCTAGCTTACAGCCGAATGCTCTGCCATTGAGCTACTGCGGAATATCGCCCGAAGACGAATCTAAAGATTAAGAATTTTGGATTATCTTGTCAAGCGAAGTCGTCAAATCCATAATACAATTCAGATTGTATTTAATTTTATGCCTTAGATTAGGGATAGGCTAAAACAAGCTATGGATAGACTAAAACAAAAATTTCAATCTTTAGAGGACGCTTTTAACAATTTTATCAGAAGTATTGGAGGAGAACTTATAAGCGAATTAATGACTGAAAGTACAAATAAGTCCAAAAATGCTGATTATATTTTCAGAAAAGAAAGCATAATTGTGGAGCTTAAAGGTTTTGAGAAAGATCACTATCATAAAAACGAAAGCGATTATAACAATTTCAAAAATCGGCTTCAGAAATCTTTGGAGAAAGGACATATAACAGAAAGTGAAGTAGAAAAATGGTTCAGTAATTCAAAAGAACCAAGTGAAAACATACTTAATATCATAATCGCATCACTGAAGAGAACAATTGAAAATGATATTAGAAACGCAAGAAAGCAAATTGTAGAAAGCAGAAAGTTCTTTCAAATTAGCGATGCCGTCGGTTTGATTTTTTTTGCTAATATAGGAAATTATTTTCCTCCAAATCTTCACGTCAACATAATTAAAGAATTTATTATGAGAAAGTATAGCGATGATATTGATGGTTTTGTTTATTTCACCACAAGCAGAGTTAGCGAATCGGCATTAGTTAAAGGGGAAGGGAACATTTGGCTTCAATATGATTGGATCACAGATAAAGAGAAGCAGAAACATATTTCTGATTTTGTATTTAACATTGGTGAAAAATGGACGGAGTTTGTTTGTAAAAATACTGGCGGAAAAGCAACTTATTTAGATTTTGGAAGTAATGACGAGTTTGACAAACAAATTTCATCAATTAAGTTTATTCGATAATGTTTAGTAATACTTAGTCCCCAAATTTTCAAATGCAACACGAACTTATTTTAATTTTAGATTTCGGTTCGCAATACACGCAGCTTATCGCTCGCCGTGTGCGTGAACAAGGCGTTTATTGCGAGATTGCGCCGTTTCATCTGGCATCAGAGACGATTGCGGCGAAAAATCCGAAGGGCGTGATTTTGTCCGGCGGTCCAGATTCGGTTTATGAAACGGACGCGCCGCAGGTTTCGGACGGCTTTTACGAAGCGATAAATGCGCCGATTTTGGGGATTTGTTACGGAATGCAACTTCTCGCCAAAGATTTAGACGGCGTGGTTTCACCTTCTGACAAACGCGAATACGGACACGCCAAACTCAAAAGATTAAGCGGAAAAACCGAACTTTTTGAAAATTTGCCGGAGATGCTCGATGTTTGGATGAGCCACGGCGACCACGTAACGACTTTACCCGAAGGCTTTCATCAGACGGCGACGACGGGCGATGTCGTAACGGCGATTGAGAATCGGACGCGGAAAATTTACGCCGTGCAGTTTCACCCGGAAGTTTCGCACACGCCTTTGGGCAAAGAGGTTCTGCGAAATTTTCTGTTTAATATCTGCGGTTGCCGTGGCGATTGGACATCGAAACAGTTTATCGCCGAAGAAGTCGGGAAAATTCAGGCAATCGTCGGCGAAACGAATCGCGTCGTCTGCGGACTTTCGGGCGGCGTTGATTCGACGGTCGCGGCGGTTCTGGTGCAGAAAGCGATTGGAATGCGGCAGACGTGCATTTTCGTTAATAACGGATTGCTTCGCGCCGGCGAATATGAAGAAACGCTGAAACTTTACAAGGATAAACTGCATTTGAACGTCGTCGGCATTGATGCCTCCGCCGACTTTTACGCGGTGCTGGAAAATGTCGTTGATCCCGAATTGAAACGGAAAGCCATCGGCGCGAAATTTATAGATGTTTTCGACGCGGAAGCCAAACGCATCGGTGATGTCAAATACCTGGTGCAGGGAACTCTGTATCCCGATGTCATCGAATCGGTTTCACTGCGCGGCGCGTCCGTAACTATCAAATCGCACCACAACGTCGGCGGTCTGCCGGAGAAAATGAATCTCAAATTGATTGAACCTTTGCGCGAATTATTCAAGGACGAAGTGCGTTTAATCGGCAAAGATTTAGACATTCCCGACGAGATTTTGCAGCGGCATCCGTTTCCCGGTCCGGGTTTGGGCGTGCGGATTTTAGGCGACATCACGCCGGAGAAAGTCGCGCTGCTGCAAAAATGCGACCGGATTTTTATCGAAGAACTGCACAATTTCAAACTCTACAAAGAAGTCTGGCAAGCCTTCGCCGTCCTTTTGCCGGTTCAGACGGTCGGCGTGCAGGGCGATTTTCGCACTTATGAGAAAACCGTCGCACTCCGCGCCGTAACTTCCACTGACGGAATGACGGCGGATTGGGCGCGTCTGCCGCACGAATTTCTGCAAGCCGTCTCCAGCCGCATCACGTCGGAAATTCGCGGCGTGAATCGAGTGGTTTACGATATTTCGTCGAAGCCGCCAAGCACGATTGAATGGGAATAATCCGATTTTGGATTCTGGATTTTGGATTGATAAAAATTGCTCGGAGGTAGTGTCCTAATAGTGTGGTGCTAAGAAAAACTATTTCTAGCACCACACTTTTCTTTTATGCTAACCTGATTTCATTATGCCAAAGAAAACGAACGCGCAAAAAGATGAAATCGAATTAGCAAAGTCAATTTTTGATGAGATTGTCGCGGAAACCGAAAGCGAAGATTGGAACAAAGAAAAGCCAAAAACAAAAAAGGCGGCATCAAAAATGCCGCCGAAAAAGAAAATTGAAAAAACTTCTGCTACTCAGACACATCAATAATTAAAGGCTTCGGCTCCATACCCGGCAACGCTCGTTGGTAGTGTTTTGCAAAAGCGCGCTGAAAGACATTCTTAAACATTTCCGGGTTTTCAGATATGGTTACCAAGCTAGTTACAACTGCCACTTGCTTATCTAAATGAGGCTCACCAATATCACCAGTTAAGAATTGGAAATGCTTATGCCTACGTTGCCCGTTTTTTGACGGATTTAATTCTCGCAATTTGTCCAAAACACCGGGCGGCAACGGCTCGTAGATATACTTATTGATAAATTTGCCCAAATAGCGCGGACTTCTTGTAGTTCCGGGTTTATATTCCCATCCGTGAAGCCGAAAGACTTCTTTGAAAAAATCTGTTGTGAATCTAGGAATATACGGTCTTAAAGCGGGTTCGATATAAGCATCTAAAATTCTGGTAAGTTCTTCTTTCGTTTGGTCGTCTTCATAGCCAGTTGCCTTGTCAACTAAAGCAATGATGCCGACGCGCGCGAACCCCCGAATAAGTAGATTGGCGGTTTTAACAAGATGCTGTTGATTTGGTAATAAAGGCTTATTTTCATTAGCATCTAATATCACTTCACAGATTTCTGGAAGTATCTTGGCTTCATAGCCAAACGCCGACCGCCCGCCGTGTTTTGGCTGATATTCAATGGGTGAAATCAAGCGCGCCATTAAATCGCTAGAAATAAAAGGTTTAATGTTTGAAGAAAGCAAAAAACCGGGTAATTGAGGCGCGCCGTTTGTTGCACTGCCTTTTGTGCCTGTTCCTTTACCACCCATTGCCCGTGTGAAGCCTCTTGTAGAAAATACTCTGATGCCGCCCTCGATAACACCGCAGCGCAATTCCACCTCGCCTATTCCCAAAATGCCGGGATGTGTTTCTTTAGGGATAGTCCTTTTCTCCAAACCCCACCTTGCATTTGCCGCATTTCTAGCAATATCCGACCTTTCAGATTTGGTTAATGAATCGGCTCTTGCTTTGCCGCCTTTTGATGCTCCAAGTATTGAAAGTGCTTTCGCGTGTTCCGTTGTTAATTTTTCGTTCATAATTACCTCCAAGAAAATCATTGCATAGTCGAGCAAGAATAGCCAATGCTTGCTCGACTATATGCTTGCTTTCTTAGTCGAGCAAGCATATAATACATTTAGTAGGAAACATTATGAACTGTCCAAACTGCGATTCACTTTCAAAGAAAAACGGCAAAGACCGCAACGAAAACCAAAGATTCAAATGCTTGGCTTGCGGCAAACGGTTCAACGAGCCGAAAGACAAATCACTTGGCGAAATGCGCTTGCCAGAAGAAAAGGCTCTGATGTGCCTTAAATTGCTTGTCGAAGGCAACAGCATCAGAAGCACCGAACGCATCACGGACGTTCACCGCGATACCATCATTCGACTTCTGGAAACGGTCGGCGAAAAGTGTTTGAAAATTCAAGAGAATTTAGTCAAAAACGTGAAAGTCGCCGATGTGCAAGCCGATGAAATTTGGGCGTTTGTCGGAATGAAGCAAAAGACCGCCAATGATTACGGTTTGGGCAAAGATGAAAAACTCGGCTCGGCTTATACTTTCACCGCGATTGAAAGCAATTCAAAGTTGATTGTAGCTTGGCATCTCGGCAGACGAACCGAAGCCGACACGCTGATTTTTTTGGAAAAGTTGTATGCGGCAATCGAACCGACGAAACGCTTCCAGATGTCCACAGACGGCTTTCGCGGTTACGACCACACGGTTAATGAGGTTCTCGGAACGAAAGCCGACTACGGGCAAATCATCAAAATCTATGGCAACGCCAACCCTGATGAAGTTCGCTATTCGTCTGGCAATGTTATCGAAATTAAAAAGAAGGTGATTTGCGGCAACCCGAATCAAGAAAAGATTTCAACGTCTTACGTCGAACGCTCAAATCTGACAATGCGAATGAGTATGCGCCGATTAACGCGATTGACGAATGGCTTTTCTAAAAAGTGGGAAAATCTGAATTATGCGCTTGCGCTGTATTTCGCTTATTATAACTTTTGCCGTGTGCATAAAACTTTGAGATGCACACCCGCGATGGAAGCGGGGATTACAAAAACGGTTTGGACGTTGAAAGATTTATTAAAATGAAAAGGGAGAGAAAATTCTCTCCCTTTTCATTTTAATAATCAGCTGCAATACTCATATTGACCAACTTTAACATATATTCAAGCCGTCCTTTCTCAGATGGCTGCTGCAACCCTTGGTCAATTAACACTCTTTCGATTTGGTCAAGTTTGACCACTAACAAATTCATCTTATGTTCAATATCATAAAATCTTTCCATTTCGCTAAAACCCAACTTAACCGCTAGTTTTTTTAGTGCTAACAACTCATCACGAAGGGCTTCAAGTTTATGTCTGTTTAACTCAACTTGCATAAGACCAACCATATTTCGTTCAGCTATTCTAATTTGATGTGTGCCGCGAAGTTGTATGAGTATGGCTGCAACTGCAAGACAAACTCCGACGTATCCTAGTATTGGTAACATTACGCTCCCTCCTTCTTAATAAATTCCCAAAAGGGTTGTCTATATAAAACGTGCCGATTATATCTAGCAATTGCGTGCAACGCAAATATCAGCACTATAAATGTTAGTGCTGACGATTTCGTGCCATTCCATAATGCCAGCTTTTCAACTGAAGCAAAATTTTCTGTCGCTGAATTTATGCCAAACATAACGGCAAAAATTATACTGCCAACAATACAACCACCGAACTCTAAGATGCTTTTTGACGAAGCACCGATGCTTATCGCATACATTGCCGCACTAATCGTCAATGTAGATGTTTTCAAGTAATCAGTTGTAAAATACTCAATGCCAATTGGCAACAAAGGCAATGTCAAATGAAACAATAAGCAAACCAAATAATGTTGCCAATGGTCAGGTATATCTATCCACGGCTTTGGCTCAATTACCCCAGATTCAGTAGGAGGTGCTTGCAAAATCAGAGTCCCCAAAAAAATTATAGTATAAGGTGATGAAGATACTAACATATATTCCATAACTATCAAATTAGTAGAGCAGTTTTTAAGTTTTCTACTGTATTAGTCGTTTCTTTTAGAGATGAAAAAACAACAACGATTTCTACAACTTAACGAAGAACATTACA
>JAYVGL010000261.1:0-8600 GCA_043772175.1 Pyrinomonadaceae bacterium
TTCAATGTCTTTCCAGTTTTCGCCGTTTGATAATTGGTATGGATAATATTGTCCCCAGATGAAAAGCGTGTGTTTGCCGGCGGGCGCAAGCGTCGGGTCAATGGATGAGAAAGTCATCGCCAGTGCGCCGGGATTTTTTGACGGAATGCCGTTTAAATAATCGGCGTAACTGCGGTCGAGATAATCCATCGTCGGACACATCAACTGTAAACCGTGATGACAATCGGACGCTTTGCCGCCGTTCGGCGCGGATGTATAATCGGGCAATTCCGAAACGGCACAGCGGACGATCATCCCGAAACCGTTGCCGATTCGCACGTTTTCGATTCTTTCCGCAAGACCTTCGGGCAGATTTTCCGCGCCGATCAATTTCAAAAAAGTCGTGTGAACGTGCGCGTTCGAGACGATGCGCGTTGCTTCGATGCGCGTCCCGTTTTCTAAAATTATGCCGCGCGTTTCGTTATTTTCGACTTCAATTTTAGCGACCGAAGCGTTTAGTAAAACTTCGCCGCCGTAATGCTCCAGACATCGCGCCATCGCCTGCGTCAACTCGCCGCTTCCGCCTTTGGGTCGTTTGATTCCGCTTTTGTGCAGCATCGAATGCCAGCCGAGAAAATCGCCGCTCGCCATCGCCGTCGGCGGCGGACCGCTTTGCGCCGCCATCCACGCCATCGCCGCCCGCAAGCCTTCGTGTTTGAAAGTTTGTTTGACCAGTGCGCCGTAACTCGTCATTAATTTGCGAACCATATCCGCCGGGTTTTTCGACTTCGTGCCGAAAATCAGATGCCGACCGAGATTCATCATCGTCGGCGGTTTCAAAAACGCCTGAAAAACTCCTTCGTTCAACTTTTCCCATTCGGTGACGAATTTTTTATACCGCGTCGCATCTTCGGGCGAAACTTTAGCGATTGATTCACAGGTTTTATCAACGTCCTTCCAAAAATAAATCGCGCCTGCACCATTCGGCAGCGGCGCGAACGCAAACGGGTCGCAGTCAATATATTCCAACCCGAATTTCTCCAACTCCAAATCTTTAATCACCGGTGTCAGGTGAATCATAATATGCGCCGACGATCCGACATCAATTTTATAACCTTCGATCAAATCATCCTGCGTGCAAACCGCTCCGCCGACGATGTGCCGCCGCTCCAAAACGACAACTTTCAAACCCGCTTTCGCCAGATAACCAGCGCACGTCAAACCATTGTGTCCGCCGCCGATCACGGCGACATCGTAAGTCTTATTCATTTTACAAACCTGAAAAGTGTTCGATAGATTTCAAGAAAATTTAGTACTAACATTGTAATTGTTATTTTGAAAATTTACTTTTTAGGAGATTATTTAATGCCCGAAGTTCAACTGCACGGATTCGATTTCGAGAATTGGATTAAGAAAACATTTTTCGCCGAATTCACTGTCTCATACAGCCACAAATGGGACGTTCCCGCCGAATCTAATAGTTTGGAAAGGCTTTGTTGCATAAATCAGCAATCTTCTCATTTCTGTTTTTCGCTAGACTTCAACTTTGTAACTTTCAGGCATTCCCAAGTGTGTCATCCGATTTAAGGCGGCACACTTGATGATCATTTCTTGAAATTGATTTTCCTGTTTTCTCGATTGCAATTTTTCCCCAAAAATTGTTTTGAATCTGAACACTCCGGTTTCGGCTAAACTTCGCCGATGATAATTCGCCTCGCGCTTCCATTTCGGTTTCCCGTGTTTTCTCACCGAGCGCAAATTCTCATCCCTGATGTGCCGCTCCCCCTTGGTGTTGCCGTGTCGCCAAATCCGCGCTCCTTTGCGTGGCGGAATCGCCGCCCGCTTGATCTGATGCTTGTCCAACGCCTGATACACTTGTCTCCGGTCATATGCCCCGTCCGCGCTGATTTGCTCGATTTCTTCCTCATTGACTTCAAGCATCTCGACCAACATCTCCGCATCAGACACCGAGTTTTCCGATCCTCCCGCCACCACTACTTCGCCCGTCGCTTCGTCTATTTGCAAATGCAGTTTGCGCCACGTCCGGCGTTTCGATACGCCGTGTGTCCGCACTTTCCATTCGCCTTCGCCATACACCTTCAAACCCGTTGAATCACACACCAGATGCCGGGCTTGAGTGGTCGGTTTTAATGGCAAATTAACTTCCTCACCCGCCATTCTTCTGGACACCGTGCTGTGGTCGGGAACGCTTAAATTAACTTTCAGCAAAGTAAAAATACTTTCGACCAAGCCGCACGTTTGCCTGCCTGCCTGATGAAACACAAACTTGACCGAAGCCATCGCTACAATTGCCGCCTGTGTGTAATACGGCGACCTGCCGCGCTCGCCCGTCTTGTCTTTTTCTTCCCAATTTGACAGTAAATCCTCACTAATCCAAAAAGTCAGACTTCCACGCTGCTTCAAACTTCGGTCATAATCTCTCCAGTTGCGGAGACGATACTTGGCTTTCTTTTTCATAGCAGAAAAATTCTACTATCTATCAACTCCGCAACCTATTTATGCAACAACGCCTTGCCAAACTATAGATGGCTAAATAAATTAATGTCAGCGTCGTTAATCTTTGCTGTCCGTCAATAATTGTAAGTTCCTTGATTCTCGAAGTTATGTAATCGTCATCGTGAACATAAACTATACTTCCAATAAAATGAGCATTCATCTCACTACTCACTCCAACTTCAAAAATGTCATCAAGTAATTGCTTACACTGGCTTTGAGACCAATCATAATTTCTTTGATAAACAGGAATTACAAATTGAGTTTTGTTAGAGGATAAAAAGTCTTCGACTTTTGTTTCATTAGCTTTCATATTTATTTTGTAAATGAATTTAAGTGTGTTTCTCAGGCAGAAGCGCAATCAAACCGCGTAAAGCATTATTGACTGCTTTCGCGTCGGGAAAGTATGCCTTTACATCTTCGTCAAGAAATATCGGGCGCGTTTCTTTGACAACGGTTGAGCCGTCCGATTGGTGAATAATCGTCGTGTAACCGTTTTTCATCGCTTCGTAATATTTTC
Organism: Pyrinomonadaceae bacterium; assembly: GCA_043772175.1. Lineage (GTDB taxonomy): Bacteria > Acidobacteriota > Blastocatellia > Pyrinomonadales > Pyrinomonadaceae. The sequence goes on from JAYVGL010000261.1 coordinate 3,014, forward strand.
CGCGAATACCTTTTTTGCCGCGCAAATCATATTCGGCTCGCATTTCGTCTTCATTATTGTTCCGCATAAATTTTCCTTTCCAAAACGGTCGCTTTACGACAACTGATAATTCTTATCAAAATTGCTTCCGCATCGTTTGATATTTCCGTGTGGACGACCAGCAAAACGCGATTGACATTTGAAAGCCCGATGCTGATAAATCGTTCTTCTTCAAGCGAATGAAAATCGTCGTAATAAGTAACGACAAAACGGTCGTCAAAAACAGTCTGCGCTTCAGCGAAACTGATTTTGTGCTTTCGCAAATTTGCGTTTTCTTTATTCTCGTCCCATTCAAAAATCAACATTTTCGTTTATTATAAACGATTTTAAAGAAACAAAAAAGACATTTCGGTCAATGACATTAAGGCTCATCGCATTCAATCGTCTTCGTTTTGCTAAACAATTTCTTAAATTCTTTCGCGCTGCGGTTGTGATCGCTTTCGCGGTCAATCAAATTGTTGACGCAGTTCCACCAACCGTAAGTCATCACATCAATTCGGGCGTATTGCATTCGTTGGGGAGATGCGAGATGTTCGTCAAACTCTTTTTGCAGTAATTCTGGATTGCCGTGATGTTTGAGACCGTCTTCGTGCCGCATTCGCCACGCCGCGAGCAGATCGTCGCCGCCTTTAATCAGCGGTTCGGCGTATTTTTCGACACACGCGCCGGCGAATTTTACGTCTTTGAGCCGCGCCGGACTTTCATAGCCGAGAATCGAAGCCTTTGCGAGTTGATAAACCTGCTCCAACTCCTTCAAATGCTCCTGCCGCAACGCTTCCCAATACGCCGTTTTGATGATGTTCAGACGCTTCAGCGCGTCCGTCCGCGCTGCATATTCCGCATCGAGCGTTTCGACGCGCAACTCTTTAATTTGTTCGTATTTAGTCGGTGTCGGGTCAATCGTGTTCGGAAAAAAGTCCAGATAAAACAGCTTTCTCGTATCGTTCAACTGCGCGGCGGTGTATTTCTTCGCGTCATAAACGCTTTCAAACAAACACGTTTCATTTTCCCAACGGAACTTTTTCGCCTGCGCGAACGCCGCCGAACTGCTCAAAATTAAAACTATCGCCAATAAAATCCGCATCGCTTTTCCGTCTCCTTCTTTTTTAATTTGCCGTGCAGATTCTTTATACGCCGACGCTTTTCAAATCGCAAGATATTACGCACTGCAACGGCGCGAAAAACTCTTGAAATAAGTTTCCGGTAATGTTAAATTCGTTACGTTCTTATCACATAAATCACTGTTTTACGTTTCACATTTGGATATTACAGTTGTTGACACTCAGGCGTTTTGCTCACTTTGTTACAAAACGAATTTTCCTAAACAACCGACATTTTCAGAAGATGACGAATTTCACGCCGCTTTAAATGGTATTAATCATTTTGATATTGAGTTGGTGAAGTAAGTAGTCGTTCACAATTAGACTTGACTGTCGTGTAGTTAGTTCAACGCTGAAGCAAATAGCCTCATGTCATCTAAGACTAAAAGCCCGAATTGATATAGGTTGATACAATTGTGAACGACTACTTAGTAGCAAATATACCAATCTGTTTTACAGAACGCAAATACCGCGAGAATTCGGAAAAAGGTTTGAATTATTTTCGATGAGAAAAAATTTATGCAGTCGGCTGACAGAAGACTTTATCAAGTTCGGCGACGACTTATACACTTTCCAGTTAGAGACTATGCAATGGCATCAAGCCAAACTGTCATTAAATACTCAAACGATGTTATCGAACTCGCTGCCTTTTCCGTAAAACTTTCCAATCCTTGGCTAATCAGTTTACTGACTTCTGCCAGCGTTTGTGGATTATAATCCGACAGCCGATCCCTCATTTCTTTCCAAAATCCTTCTATCGGATTCAGTTCGGGTGAACACGCCGGCAAAAAGATAAAGACGATATTTTCTCCTACTTTTAGCTTCTCGGTCGTATGCGATGACGCATTATCAACCAAAATAAGATGCAAACTCGTCTCGCCTTCTTTCGTAAATTCGTCCATAAATATCTGCATCATTTCAGTATCCAAACTCGGCAATTCCAACATAAAATCTTTGCCTGTCAACGGCTCTATCATTCCAAATAAATAATAATACTCTCGCTTAATCTCCGAACTGATCAGCGGTCTCACTCCTTTTTCGGTAATTCGTCTGCGATGAATCGGCATCAACCCAAGTCGCGTTTCATCTTGCGTCTAAAATCTGATGTTGCTATGCTGATTGCTTTTTTCTGCGATTATTTCTTTGAATTTGTTCCCGATATCGGCTCGAAACTCTTCTACTTCTTCAGCGTTTTTTTTGGATTACTTGGTCTTGGCACTTTCGCTTTTGCCTCTAATTTATACCTCACCAAATTATGCACTCCCGAATAAATTACTTTCACTCCATACTTGTTGACCACTAATTCGTGGATTTCTTTGTAAGTCCGAAATCCTTTTTCAGTTGCTAATTTCTGCTTGATTCCTTCAATCGCCTCCTTTGGAATCTTTGGTTCAGCTCCTTTCGGTTTGTATATATCTAACAACTTTTCTAATCCACCTGCTTCATATAATTTGAACCATTTTGAAACACTATTGCGATTAAATCCTAGCATTTCAGCGACTTTGCTTCTTGATTTAGCTTCTTTTTTGACGACCAGATACAATGCTTGCAGTCTGTTTTGTTTTCTCACATGCAACTCAGTTTTGAGTAGCTCTCTAATTTCTTTGGCTGTTTCTTTTATCTTTGGAATCGCTTTATTCATTATTCAAGTATTGCATACCTTCTAACTAGAAACGGTATGAGATGTAAATATTCCTAAAAAGCGGATTACTATTTCGCTTCGATGCCGCCGTAACGACGTTCGCGTTTTTGGAAGTCGAGAATCGCTCTGAAAATCTCGGCGCGGCGAAAGTCGGGGAAAAATGTCGGCGTAACGTAAATTTCGCTATACGCCAATTGCCACAGCAGAAAGTTTGAAATACGAAACTCGCCGCTCGTGCGGACGAGCAAATCAACTTCGGGCAAATTCGCCGTGTAAAGATTTCGTTCAATATCTGCTTCGCACAAATCTTCAATCGAATCGCCGTTTTTCAGCAAATCGCGCACGGATTTTTTCGCCGCTTCGACGATTTCGGCGCGTCCGCCGTAATTCAGCGCGAGACTCAAAATCGTTCCCGTATTCGCGCTCGTTTTTTGCTCCGCTCCTGCAATCTGTCGCTGCAAATCTTCGGACAAACCGGCGATATTCCCGATTGCCTGAAAGCGGATGTTGTTTTTATGGACGGTTTTCAATTCCTGTTTCAGATAAAACTTGAGCATCTGCATCAAACCCGAAACTTCGTCTTCCGGTCGCTTCCAATTCTCGGTCGAAAAAGCGTAGAGCGTGACGGCTTTGATATTCAATCTCGCGCAAGTGTCCATCACGGCGCGAACCGATTCCGCGCCTGCTTTATGCCCGAAAATGCGCGGCTGACTGCGCTGCTTCGCCCAGCGTCCGTTGCCGTCCATAATGATCGCAATGTGATTCGGCAGACGCGCCGTATCAATCGCCGCGAGCAGTTCGGCTTCTTCGGACTTCGGCTTGATGATTTTAACGAAATTCTCGTGCATTTCCCGTTCAGCGCAAAAACTTTTCCTCCGTTTCGACGACGGCGTTGACGTTTATTTTTCCGTAAATATGCGGATAAACTTCGCCGCCCGTCGAAGGTTCGGCGACGAGATTGGCTTTCAACAAATGCGGATTGATATGTAGAACCCAAACCTTCGCCTGATTTTTATAGTAGCGTTCCAGAACGCCTTCGAGCTGATGGCGATAGCTGCAATGAATAAAGCCTTCCGACTGTAAACTTTCGGCGGCATACTCGATTTCGTCTTTAAATTTCTCCCAAATTTCGGGCGTTACGATGTGATAAATAAGCATTTCTATTCTTCTGATTCGGCAACCGCTGCTTGCAGTTCCAGATATTTTTCGCGCACGAACGGGTTTAATTCGTCGGCATATTCGGCGGTTAAATGTTTAACTTTTATCAACTCCTGCACGTCGGCTAAATCCTTCAAACGATGCGGCGCGGTCATTCCCGACGCGAGTTTTAATTCGATCAAACATTCCAAACTGACGGTTTTAATCCCGTCAATTTCGACTTTATTTTCGTTCGGATTGGGGAAACTTACGGGTTTCGGTTTGCCGTCGCCGGGAAATTCTTCGTTCGTGATTATTTCAACCGTGACGTTTTCCCGCGTCGTCCTGAATTTTTTCTTCGCGCCCTCAAATGCCGGACGATAACCCAAACCGACTAATTCCGATTGAAATTTCGCCAAACCTTCCCGCGTCAAAATCAAATCAATGTCTTCGGTAAATCGCCGGTAGCCGTAACTGTTGAGCGCGACTGCGCCGATGACGATGTATTCAATCGAATGATTTTCTAAATCTTTCGCCACGCGCCGCAGCGTTTCATTTAAGATTCCTTCGCCCATAAAAAATCGCAAACCTTCGTCGTAAGCCGCTACCGGCGAGGAAATAATTTGTTGAAAATCTATTGGTAACATCTTGTTTTATTACTTTATGGCTTATCCATCAATTCTTTGAACCAGACTAATATCTCCAACAAAGCGAAAACTGCGCTTTTATACGCATAAATAGAAATGTTTTCGGTGTAATCGTGTGAAATTTTGCTCCCAAGTTCTTCAAGATATTTAATGCCCCAACCCGTATGAAAAGAAATGATTGAATCTCGTTGATAGTCATCTCTGTTTCTATTTGGCGGCGGCGGAATCGTAACTTTTTGACCAGTAATATATCGGTGAATCCAGTCTAAATTTACGTCTTTGCCGTTCCTATTATAAAAAACGATGTCTGGGATTAGATTCGTGTTTTTGGCTTTAATTGTCTTATAAATTGGTTCTAAAAACTTTCTCAGTGGATTAAACTTATCTTTTAACCGAGATGGATTTTCTAAGTTTCTCAAAATCTCTAGTAAATCGGTGCGATATGATGATGTCAAATATCCATTATTAAAGACTTCAAAAACATCTGCATATTGTTTTTCAATTTTTGTATTTTCTGAATTTTCAATCTCTGTTACAAGATACTGAAACATTCCATCTTTTGGCAATGTTTTCGAGAATATTTTGCCTTTCCTTTCCGTTATCAATCGCTGCATCATTTGGACTTCTTTTTCGCCAAAATAGCCAGTATTTATTACAAAAGGAATATGCCTGTCTTGCTTTCGCTCGATTTCTTTGAGTCTTTCGAGCGCAATTGTCAGAAAATTGAAATTATCATCTACCTGATCGGTTTCAATCATACATCTGGCATCGAGAATCAGCGCGTGAAAGTATTCCTTTTCGAGTAATTCCGCGCCGTCTTGCCAGTTTTGGCGGTCGCTTATAATTATGTCGGCATCAAATTTGGCAAATCCTATTTGATTGGCAAAATCAATAAGCGATTCACAAACTTCTTTTTCATCGTCAATTAGTAGAGCAGTTTTTAAGTTTTCTACTGTATTAGTCGTTTCTTTTAGAGATGAAAAAACAACAACGATTTCTACAACTTAACGAAGAACATTACA
>JAYVGL010000262.1:0-3341 GCA_043772175.1 Pyrinomonadaceae bacterium
AAGTAGAAACGGAAGAAGATTACGAAGAAGAATTAGAGGAAGAATACGCCTAATGGAAGCACTCGGAATGGTTGAATGTATGGGTTTAGTGGCGATGATCGAAGCCGCCGACGCGATGGTTAAAACCGCGAACGTAACGCTCGTCGGCTACGAAAAAATTGATGCCGGATTAGTTACGGCAATCGTGCGCGGCGAAGTCGGCGCGGTTAAAGCGGCGGTCGAAGCGGGCGCGGCTGCCGGTCGGCGCGTCGGCACGGTCGTCGCCGTTCACGTTATCGCCCGCCCGCATTCGGAAGTTGTCGAAGGCATTCCCGTTATCGAAACGGGCGCGACGACGCGGAAGAAAATCAGCGGCTCAGTGCCGGAGAAATAAGAGAATTACGAATTTCAAATTACAAATTAAAGAAACGAGCGATCTTCCAATTCGTAATTCGTAATTTTGCTCATCTGGTTTTAGGTTTTTGTCCCTGTAAAATCGGCGAGGCGTTGCCAACGATTGCCTTGCGGCTGCCGCGGGTTAGAGCGATGCGTCTTTGTTTGTCCGCTCCTTCGACAACGGAAACTTTGATGTTGCGGAGGCTGCCGTCCTGTTTGTCGTTGGTCGGGGCGTAGCTGATTAGATATTGTGTCCGCAGCTCCGAAGTGATGTTTTGAGCGATGCCGTTTAGTTCGCTGATGTCGTTCGGGAAGTATGCTTTGCCGCCGGTTTCTGTCGCCAGACGGTTTAGAAAATCCATCGCTTTCGAGCGGTCACTTTTGCTGATAAATCCACCTTCTTTATCCAAATCATTGACGAATCCAATGATGAAAATTTGCACGTCGGTTTCTTTTAAGGAATCGAGAAGCTGTTTTTCGTTGTAAAAACTATCGCGGTCTTCGCCATCCGTCACTAAAATCAGCGCGCGGCGTTTGCGGTCGTCGCCGCGAGTTTTTTCATATTCCGTAACTCTCTCCGCCGCCAGATAAACCGCGTCAATAATCGCCGTTTTGCCGCCGTCCACGTGAAAATCTTCGAGCGCGTCGTTGATCTCGGTTTTGTTCGAGGTGAAATCCTGTAAAATTTCGATTTTGTCCGAACTGACAAACCGAATAACGCTCGTTTCATCGTCGGGGCGATTGGTGGCGACGATGATTTTGCTCGCTTCGATAACTTTATCGAGCTGCAATCGAAGCGAACCGGAGTTATCAACGACCAGCGAATAATTGGTCGGCACTTCGGCTTTAGTGAAAAATTCAATCGGCTGGATGACGTTATCTTCGTAGATTTTAAAATCGTCCTGTTTGAGTGTTCCGATTGGACGGTTGTTGCGGTCAACCACGCGGACGTTTAAGTTGACCAACTGCACATCAATCTTAAGTTCGCCGTCGTCTTCGACGACCGGCGAAGCGGTTGGCGCGGGTTTGACGGTCGGAGTCGGAGTCGGTGTCGAAACCTGCCGGTCGCGGGCGGTTTTCTCGAGCGGCTGAGTAGTCTGCGCGTCGGCAGCCGTGAAATTATAAAAAGCGACAGCCGCCGAAAGGGAAGTCGTCAATACAAATAAGCTGGTAAATTTTTTGTTCATCGTCTAATCGGCAAAAAAAATAATCTATTTCAAACTGGTGTTCGGCGAAGCGTAATAGCCGTCGCGTGTGCGAACCGTTAGACGCGAAATGCCGCGCGGAGGTTTGACCTTAGTTTTGACTTTGTGCCATTTGCCGTCGGGCGTGAAATTTTTCGGCGTGAAACCGACCGCATATTGATGGCGTAACTCAAGCGCGATGCGTTCAAAAATTTCGTCCATTTCAATGTCGGTTTGCGGGTAGAAAGCCTTGCCGCCCGTCACGCTCGCCAATTCGTCGAGAAACGCTTGTCCCTGCATTCCGGCAACGCTGCCCGAATCGTGTCCGTCGGTGATGCCGACGGCGTAAACCGTTACGTCCGATTCCTTCATCAGTCGGCGCACTTCGCCGAAATTGTAGCGCGAGGCGTTGTCCTGTCCGTCGCTGATTATCAAAAGAGCTTTTTTCTGGCGTGTGCCGCGCGTTACGCGCTCGATGCCGAGATAGGCGGCATCGTAAAGCGCGGTGTTGTCTTTCGGTTTGACCATCGTCAATTTGTCTAACACCGCTTCGCCGTCGCGTGTCCGGTCAAGCAAAAGTTGAGCGCGGCTGCTGAAGGCGATGAGAAAATACTCGTCCGACGGATGACTGGTGTTGATAAATCGCTCCAGTGCTTTGCGGGCTTTGCCGATTTTTTCGCCGCCCATCGAACCGGAGACATCGAATAAAATGCCGACGGAAATCGGCGCGTCGGTGTCGCTGAAAAACGTGATTTCCTGTTCTTCGCCGCCGTCGAAAACGGTGAAAGCGTTTTTATTCAGACCCGAAACGAAGCGTCCGTAAAGATCGGTAACGGTCAAAGTCAGCGTTACCAGATCGGTTTTGACGTTAATCGGTTTCGAGTCGTCTTCTTCCGCCTGTGCTGTCTGAGGAATTTTCTCCGGCGCGGGCAGCGTCGGCATCGGTATCGGTATCGGTTCGGGCGTTTGCGCGAAGGTCGCGGTCGCACTGAACAAAATCAGGACGAACAACAAATTCCACCGGTATCCGGCGCAAAGGCGGCTGACAATCTGAAATACTTTCACAGCCATAATTTCTCCTGTTCAGGTTTTACTATATTCTGTGGAATGGATCGCATTCCTGCAAGATATACTTTCTGATGTTTACAGCTTAACATTCGTTGGTTTCACTCAAGCAGATTCTTTGCAACATTTTTTTTGTATCGGCGTGTTGAAAAACAATGATAGCAATCGCTTTTGGAAATGAGAGATCACGAACTTCAAATGTTTCACATTAAGCCGAAGATTATATGTATAATGTCGTATCGGAAAATCTTAGCAATTTGAGGTGTATTTTGTAGGACATTTAGAATGATTGATGAAAAAATTCAACTACTCACTCACTCAGACAGAAATTTCCTGCAAAAACTTAAACAAAGTGCCGCGCCTTTTAAATTCACGGTCGAAATTGAATACTATAGTTTTTCCGGCACGACGTATGAAGAGGCGCGAAAGAATATGGAAATTGAAGCGGGGAAAGCAATTAACGTAAAAACGGAAAAAGGCGATATTGTCGTTGGGATCGTCAAATTCGCACCTCTCGCCGCTTCTTTCAAAAATTTTAGATACGTTGTGAATCGCCAACTGACGACGGCATATCCGGTCAGAACGACAATTCAACTGGGGACGAAAGTAATTTTGCCGAGCTATAGAACCTGTTTGCAGTTAAGCAATTCTCCGCAGAATTAGCCGAATCGCGCAAATCCGAATCTTGGCTTCGCTCGTTTCGAGCAATCCTTCACA
>JAYVGL010000263.1:0-8837 GCA_043772175.1 Pyrinomonadaceae bacterium
TGTTCGAGCAACTCGAATTGCGGTTTGGTTAAATCAGTCGTATACGCCATCATCAAAGTAGAAACGATTTCCCATTAAACTGCAAACAGGTTCTATAGACGAAGTTGTTGTAAACTCGCCCGATGTTTGTTCCGGTCGTATTATAAGTCGTGCGGATACCGGAGATGCCGGTGGTCGCCGTAGTGCTGGCATTTCTGATGTCGTGAACCTTGTTGTTATATATGTCGTTGGTTCCGATAAATCCCAGCACTGAGATACCATCTGACAGCACTGCGCCGGTAACGGTTACGTTGCGAACTTCGGTGTTAAAAATTTCAACTCCACTCTGATTGCTGGTTGAAATGCCGAAACTTGCTGCGGTTCCGCCGCCGATGTCGTTCGCAGTTGCTGCGCCGATAGTCGTCGTGCCGCCGCTGGTAACGCCGATTTCGTTATTCAGGTCGGGAACAGTCGCCGACGTTCCGTTAAGCAAAATCCCTCTCGCGGCGTTTTCAATTGTTATGTTGTAGTAATGATTATTTGAGTTCGCGCCGCTGGCAACAGTCGCGGCAATTGACAAAGTTTGGGTTATGCCCGTTGAACCTGCGACGGCTTGATTCAGCGTAATTTTGGAGTTTTGAATTGTATTGTTTTGTGCGCCGTTAGTTGCTGAACTGTTGAATACAATCGCGCCAAACTCTACAGTTGCATTACCGCTGGCAACTGCAACGTCAATCCCGTTAAACGTAAGGTAGTCGCTGCCTAAAATACAGATTCCCGCATCCTGTGCGCTTGTGCTGCCCGGCGGCTGGATGATCGGATTTGCGCCCGTGCCGCTCTTTTGAAAGATAATCGGATTGGTTGCCGAACCGCCTATGATACAGGTTCCGTTTTCGGCAAAAGTCGTTCCCGCCGCGATGTTGAAAGTTACACCGCCGGCTCCGGTTCCGCCGTTAGCTTCGGTAATCGCTGCATTGAAGGTCGGAAAATCGCGCCTAGACCGATTGTTTTAGTCCCGGAAACGGCGGATTGGTCGTTACGCTGCCGTCCAGCGGTGCGCTGGCAAAGCCTTCCGTCGTGGCAATTACTCTAAAGAAATAAGTCGTGCTTACCGATAAGCCGGTGATTGTGGCGGTCGTCGTATTAGCCGGAAACACTGCGCCAAAAGTTTGGTAATTTACCCCGCCGTCAACTGAAATCAAAACATTATAGTTTGTTTCGTTAGTCGCGTTGTCCGTCCAATTAAGCGTTGTTGAAGACGAGTCAGTAGCGGTAAAGGTCAATCCGGTCGGCGCGGCTGGCGTAACTACGGGCGGCGTTAAATTAATTTGTGTGGCGGTTGCCGGAACGGTTGCTAATGTTGCTAACGGCGTGTTGCTGAAAGTCGCCGTATTTGCCGTCGTTTGCATCAGTAACTCGACGATGGTTGGTGTCGCAGTAAGCGACGCGGCGTTGATGCCGTCCGCATAAGTCCAAGTCGCCGCTCCCCACATTCATCGTTCCGTAAGCAAATTCGACGTGTCCGTCAATTTCGTAAAGTTTTGCCTGGAAGTTGAGGCTGGCGTTTGAACTGGTCGCAAAGTCTTGAAAGTTAATCCATTCGACAGTTAGGACACGGCTTCCGACCGCGCCTGTCGTTTGATATTTGATGCTCGCACTCAAATCCGCCAAAGTTCCGAGATTCGATGCCGTCTGAAGGTCATCGTAAAACGGTGCAACAGCTAGACAAGAACAAGAAGCGCCGGAAGTATAAAAAGTCGTATTCTGAAAATTGTAAGGAGCGGTTGATCCGCCGACCGCAGCCGTTCCTGTATTGAATGTAATGAATCCGTTCGTCGAGACGAGGAAATTTTGATAAGCACCGCCATTATAAATAAAGGGAAAGCCTATTGGCTGACTAACACTTAAGTTGTCGTCCGTGCTTAAAGCGTTGCGCCAACCGGTAACACTCGTCCCCGTGCCAGAAATACTGTTATAGGTAATGCCGGTCGTTCGAGTCGGCGCATAATTATTAACTGCGTCGGGACTGCGATTGTCATCCGCTGTCAAGGAATTTACAGCTTTAATCTGTTCGGGTAATTTTGATGGCCAGACTTCGCTCTTCCATCCAAATACGTCCGCGAGTCCGAAAAATGAATTAACATTTGCCGCCTGCGCTCTCGCGTTGAGCAGTGCGCTGATGAAAACGGCGGCGATCAAAACGACGGCTGCCAGACCGATGACACGAGTGAAACCGAATTTTCGGTTAGTTAAAATTAGGGGTTTCTTCATAAATACTTTTCTTGATTTTCTTTTAATACCTTCAGGCGAATTTCTAACAGGATCGGATTTGCGAACAAAACGGCGAAACCTGAAATTTATCAGGCGACGCGAACTTCTCAATTGCAGTGAAGACTTTTGGAAGAGCCGTCTTCACAGATTGATAGCGCGGACAGCCGGAACACGGCTTATCTGCATTTCTACGAAAATTTTCTAGAAGCGTGGTTGAATGTGCAGAGAAACAGACGGGCTTGAAAAAAAGTTACAGGACTGATCCTGACTTTTAAGCAAAAATCTTCCGCATAATCAGACTTTGGTTTCCTTGAATTTTTGGGATTATTGATAAACTTTTGTAAGTATAATTAACTTTTATTTAATGCCAAGGGAAACCGAAAACACCGACCTTTCTTTTCCGATCTTGAAGGCTAATTGGATTTCGACAGATTTTTCGGTTGTTTCCGTCGCGCTCTACCGCCGGAAACACGACGAAATGAGTAAGCCGAGTGTTTTCGGCGGATCGTTGTCGGTGATCGTCAGCGTCGCCGTATTCGTTCCGAGGGTCGCGCCGTTAGTCGCGTTGGAAAGAGTCAGGTTGACGGTTTCGGAATTTTCATAAACCGCGTCGTCGCAAATTCCGACGGTGAACGTCTGCAAAGTGTTGGAGCCGTCGGCAGAATTGACCGTGCCGGTCGCCGCCGATTGTCCCCGCCGTCGCGCTCGTCGTAGCGACGATATATAAAACATCAAACGCCGCGCCGCTGCTGCCCGAAGAGATCAGGTAAAAATCCTGCCCACTGATTGTTCCGTTCGGCAGTCCGGGCAATCCGGCAACCGTTCCGCCCAACGGCGCGGAAATAGTCGAGAGATACGGAACCGTCGTGCTGGCTTGAAATCCATACACGATGCCGCCGAAACTTTTAACGCTGCGGAAATTCCCCGACGGACTGGGTGCCGTCGAACCGTTTGTATAAAGTCCGTTCTGGTCGCCGATATAAGCAGTCGTTTTGTTAATACTGGTTGCTCCGCGTGTCTGCTGATCGCTGGCTCCCGTGTAAGTGGTCGCCAGATTGGGTATGCCGGAACCGTTAAAAGTTCCGACTCCGCGCGAAATTAAGGCGTTGACGTTAGCGGTCGTATTATTTGAATTGGCTCCGGCGAAAGATATTATGGTTCCGTCGTTCGTCGCCGCCAAATAGCCCGTGCTGGTTGCCCAACCACTGAAACGCAGCCCGTTCGAGTTCGTCACTCCGTCAGGGACGGGAATTGTCTGAATCGGCGTTGAAGGAGTTGACGGGTTTAGCTCGACAATCGAGCCGGTCGCATTGACAGCAGATGCCGCAACTTGTGAAACCACGATATTTCCCGCTGTAAATGCCGCCGTCGAAGCAGCGAGCCGTTTAAAAATCTCGAATGTCATCTAACGCACAATCACCCGAAAAATTTTGCGTAACTATTTCATCGGCGAGTTCATCTGCTCATTGAGCAGAAGGTTTATCTTATGAAAAGTATCAACATTTCTTTCGGATTTTTGTTTTTGAGTTTCGTCTTTTTCGGCTTCGCTTCCAAAACCTACGGGCAGCAGGAAACTTATACCGGAACACTGGTCAGTTTCGGCAGCGGAGTTAACACGCGCACCGTTACGACGACGTTTACGCTGAATATCAACGGGCGCACGTCCGACCGGCAGGCGCAGGATTATCTGGATGTCTTAAAAGAAGGCGGTCAGGACGATGTGCTGAAAGCCATTGAAAAGGAAGACTTAGGCAGATTTTCCATTGATGCCAACATCGGCGTTCCGATCAACGTCGTCCGCGAAAGCACGATTGACGGCAGACAGCGAATTTTCGTCGTTTTTCAACGCTGGACGCAGTTTGCCGAACTGCGCGGCGGTTATCGTTCGTTGGATTATCCGTTCGGCGTGATCGAGATATTTATTGATCCGGCGACCGGCAAAGGCGAAGGCACGTATATCGCCGCCGCCAAAGTTCGGTGGGATTTCGATGATAAGAAAAAACGACCGCAGGTCGAAATCGAAAATTTCGCCACTTATCCGGCGCGTCTGCTCGGTGTTCAATTGCGAGGCGAAAAAAAACGTCGGATCAAAGTCGGCAGTTGACTGTAGTTAAAATAAAGACGACACGAAAAGGAAGAAATCCGATTGGATTTCTTCCTTTTCTAACTCGTCAGTTGCCGTAAAAAGTCAGCCCGTTCAAATCTCCGCTGATCGTCGTTACCTGCGGCTGAAAATCGGTCAGCCGCTAGCGAATCTCGAATAAATAAGTCTCGCCGTTGGCGACATCCGCGAAGGTAAATTTGCCTGAACGGTCGGTTTTCATTGCTTGCCGGTTGTCGCGTCGGTCAGCGTTACGTCGGCGAGCTTCAAATCGTGAACGCGAATCTGCCGCGCCCAGCCGAGACGCTTGAAAATCTGGATCGTCAGCCAATTCATATCGAATTCATACCACGCCATTCCGTGCCGCGCCGAAGTGGGGAAAGCGTGATGATTGTTGTGCCAGCCTTCGCCGAAAGTCAGCAGTGCGACAAACCAGTTGTTCGTCGAATCGTCGTGCGTCGCAAACCGCCGTTTGCCGAACAGATGCGCCAGCGAATTGACGAACCACGTCGTGTGCCAACCGAAGATGACGCGCACGATCACGCCCCAAAAAACCATTCCCCAACCGCCGACCGCATACAAGAGAATCGCCGACGCGACAATCGGAACGTAGAAATACTTGGCGATCAAAATTTGCCCTTTATCTTTCAGCAAATCAGGAACGTATTTTTTGAAATTCGCCTCGGTATGATCCTGCGCCGTGCCGAAAAAAATCCAGCCGATGTGCGCCCACCAAAAACCCGGACGAGTCGAATGCGGATCACGCGGCTGCTCGGTAAACTGATGATGCATCCGGTGCGTCGTCACCCATTTATACGGCTCGTTCTGCAAACTCATCGTCCCTAAAATCGTTAGGAAATACTCCAGCCACTTCGGAGCCTTAAAACTCCGATGCGTCAAAAGTCGGTGATAACCCAAACCGACTCCGAGACTGCCGACCACCCAATTGCCGACCAGCATCACTGCCAGATTCGTCCAGCTAAACCAAAACAAAGCCGGAATTAAAAGTATGTGAAACGACGTAATAATCAACAAATCGCGCCAGTTCACGCGCTCGTTTGCCTGTTCGATTGCTGCGATATTTTGCATTTATTTATTATGGAAAAATTAAAATTATGACAGCTTTAAGAGTAGCAGGCTGGCGAGAGTTGAATTGTAAGAGTTGTGTAAGAATTGCGGGAATGAAAATTATTAACCGAAAAGACGTTTTAACCATCCGACGAATTGCTGACACTGCGGATTGTCAGTTTCCAGATATTTTGCGGTTATTGATTGACCGAAAGGTTTTCCGGGTTTTTCTTGCCAAGCTAGAAAAGTGTGAATTTCGGCTTTGGTCGTATGGTCAACATTTGTTCTAACAAAAGGTTTTTCTTCCAAAGCAGCAACCGAATTTTTCGCGTGTTCCCAGCATTTACTGTTTTCAGGAATAAGATAGGTGAGAAAAGTTTCTAAGTAGCCGCTTTCGATTTTGTTGTCGGGCATAATCCAAACGCCGAATTTTAGCCGATTTTCCTGCTCGATAATTGTTCCATTCGGATTCGGATGCGGCGGAATATTCCCGTAGCCAAATTTCTCCAAAAGGCTTGAAACCTTTTTCCATTGGTTTGACAAATTATCATCGGCATCAATTACAATACCTAATCTTTCAACATTCTGAGCGGCTAAAAATCCTTGCGTCGCCTTTAACACATTGTCAATTCCGCCTTTTTCGGTTGTTCTTAGTTTAGGATTGATTTTGCCCGCACCGTCAGGGATTTCGACAATAAAAGTTTCTTTAACTTTGAAATGTTCGCAAATTGCCCAGATTGTATGTTGGTCGTCCGTGCCTTCGACAAAGAGAATTCTATTTATTTTTGCCATTATCGCATCTCTGCTCCGTAATCTACCGCAAGCGCGAGATTTTCTTCTTCGATGGTTTTAGCGACAATTTTTTCGCCGTGTCGTTCCAGTCGAATCAACATTCCATCTTCGGGACTGTCAACGGCGGCTTGTGCAAACGCTTCAATACAATCTTTGCTGTGCGTCGTCGCAAAAACCTGAACATTTAATTCTTTCGCAGTTTTGAAAATCAATTTCCAAACGTCGGGCAAAACCGAATAATGCAAGCCACTTTCGATTTCGTCAATTATCAAAATTCCATCTTTGCAATTAACTAAAGTGATTCCTATTCCAAGTAGGCGAGTCATTCCATCGCCAAGACTTCTTAATGGAATTCTTTCTTTAGCATTTTTCAATCTAACTATAGGAATTGACTCGGCAGAAGCATTTGTAAAAGTATGTCTGCTAAATCTAACATCAATAACATCATCAATAGTTATTATATTTATCGCTTCAACAACTTTGTCTTCCTGAACATTTCTTTCGATGAAATCCCAAAAATACAGTAACTTATCATTTTTTAGTCCAAGCGGAGAGATAAATTCAGCAGGAAAAGGAAAAAAATTATCCTTGAAGGAAATCTCTTTTGTTACATTTGGTGGCTCAAAATTCCCGTAAGAGGTTAATTTAATAGAAACATAATTTTTATCTCCAATTTTTATTTCTTTAACTTCTTCTCTTCTTTCAAAATCTGGGCGATTGAATACTATATTTCTAATTAGCATTCCTGATTCGTGGCTTGAAGGCTCCGCAGTTGAAATTTCATCTCTATTTTTAAGGATTTCACTTAGACCGCCAATGTAATTTCCTGATCTTTGATTATTAGCCCAAATCCACAGAGCTTCTAACAAAGCTGTCTTCCCGACGTTATTTTTCCCGACAATCAAATTCACCCGACCTAGTTTTTCAATCGTCAAATGTTCAAAACAGCGGTAGCCTTTTATCTCAAGCGAATCTAAAAGAAGATCGTCTTTTTTGTCTTTCTTAACCTCAGTTTTTTCTATTTCTTTAACGCTTGTTGACATAATTTTCTCCGGTTGCAGTCAAACACAAAATAACACGAACTAACCTTAAATTAAAAAGATTGATTCGTGTCAATTCGTGTAATTTGTGGTAAAAAACTTTAATCTGCAAACGCAACACTTAATTGCTTCAGCGGCATCGAATTTCTCGCGTCCAATTCGATTACATTTTCTCGGTCAACGTATTCATACAAAATATCACGTTGCTGCGGCGTGAAACCGGCTTCGGAGATTTGGTAGCGGAGTTCTTTTTCGTTGGCTTCGTTGTTCGCGCCCGCCGCCGAGACGACGTTTTCTTCGATCATAATCGAACCCATATCGTCGGCTCCGAAACGCAAAGCAGTTTGTCCGAGACGCAAGCCCTGCGTCAGCCACGACGACTGGATATGCTGAACATTATCGAGAAAAAGGCGCGACACGGAAACCATTTTCAGGTAATCAATGCCGGTCGGCTCTTCCGTGATTTTGCGACCGAGCGCGGTGTTTTCGCGCTGGAAAGTCCACGGGATGAACGCCGTGAAACCGCCGGTTTCGTCCTGCACGTCGCGGATTCTTTGGAGATGTTTGACGCGGTGCGAAACATTGTCGCCGATGCCGAACATCATCGTCGCCGTCGAACGCAAGCCCACTTTGTGAACCGCCCGCATCACGTCGAGCCATTCCTGCGTATTGCATTTGGTCGAAACGCGCTTGCGAACTTCGTCGTCGAGAATTTCGCCGCCGCCGCCGGGCATCGAATAAAGTCCGGCATCTTTCAAGCGGCGCAAAATCGTTTCGTAATCTAATTTACTGATTAAACTGATGTTGTGAATTTCCGGCGGCGAAAAGCAATGCAGTTGAAAGTTCGGGTATTTGGCGTGTAGTGTTCGCAAAAGATTTTCATACCATTCGATGTTGAAATCGGGATGAAGTCCGCCTTGCATCAGTATTCCCGTGCCGCCGAGTTCAATCGTTTCGTCAATGCGTTTCTCGATTTCTTCAATCGAATGAACGTAAGTTTCCGGCTTTCCCGGACGGCGATAAAACGCGCAGAACGTGCAGACGACGTTGCAGACGTTGGTGTAGTTGATGTTGCGGTCAATGATATAAGTGACGACCTCGGACGGATTTTTCCGCATCCGAATTTCGTGCGCCGCCGCGCCGATTTTCGCCACATCGTAACTCTCCAAAAGCGCAGTGCAGTCTTCGGAAGTCAATCTGCCGCCGTCCAAAACTTTATCTAAAATCGGTTGAATATCGTTCATAACTGGTAATTATTTTAACACGAATGTGTTTGATGTCGGAACGAAAGCGTTTTGCCAATCGAAATCGCATTGTGCCAAAAAACATCGGCAATAATTCTGTTATTGCCCTGTCTAAATCTTACGACGTTGAAATTATCAATCGTCGTGCCAAAAAAATTGACCCTTTCAGCGTTTGGATTTCGCGTTAATAGACAGCAAGAGAATTTTTTGAGGAGAAAAAATTATGAATCATCACGAAGAAACCGCCGGAAAAGATTTATTTTTGATGCTTTTTGTCGGAGTTGCGCTGTGGCTGTTGCTTTTTCAATCGGGTTTATTCAACTAATCGAGAAATTTCAGCGG
>JAYVGL010000264.1:0-16038 GCA_043772175.1 Pyrinomonadaceae bacterium
AAACCCGTGCGTGGCAATGTGCAGAATTTCGGGCGCGTTCGCTTGTTTGAGTGCGGTTTCCGTCGCCTGAGTGCCGGTTAAAAAGAGTGCGTCGGGAAAGAGCGTTTGAATGACGCGCACTTCCTGCAGCGTTCCGCCGAGCGGCGCGAAATAAGTGTCGGACAAACTGCGCGTGGCGGTTACACTTCGACGCTTAACAACGGAATTTTTTCTCGTCTTGCCCGCGATTGACGTTTGTTCCGCGACTGTTTTGCCGAACTGCGGATTGGCAATCAGAAGGGCGTTGTTTTTACTCGTCCGCGCCGTCTGCAAACGCAGCAAATCGCGCCCGCCGGTCAAATAGGTGAACGAATAATTTTCTATCAGGTAATGATTTTGTTCGTCAACCAGAGCTTCAAACGGAATCAAATTTAATTCGCCGTCGGGCGAGACGAGAAGTTGTTTTACATTCCCCGCCAGTGCGCGCACCGGCTCCATAATTTGCGCGTCCAGGGCGCGGGCGAGCGGTAATACGTCTTTGCGTTTCGGGTCGCGCGCCGCTTGACGAAAGGCGGCGACGGCGCGGTCAATCGCCTGCGCGTCGCCCAATTCTTTCCACTCGATTTTGCCCTGCGGACGCAGGATATAAACTGCATACTGCGGCGATTCAGACGGCTTTTCGGACGCGGACGTTTTAAATTTGACCAGGTTGTATTCGACAAATTCGACGAGCGCGGCATCCGACGGAAGCGAAGCGCGAACGGCTTCTAGTGTGATGGGCTGCGAACTGGCGCGAAACTCCGCGCTGCGGCGGCTCAATTCGTCTTCGAGTTTTTCCCTCTCGTCTTCGATTGTTTGAAGTTTCGCTTGATACTGCTCCGGTTTTTCGCCGCCCGCGCTTTTCAAAGTTAAGTTCGCCAGCCGAGTTCTGACATCGGAAAGCCGGTCAATCAATTTCCGGTCATCCGCCTGAGCGTTGCGGCGCAAGGTGAAAACGCTTTCGCTCATTGAGTCGAGTGTGCGTCCCTTGCGGCTCAGAAGCAGTTGAAAAGCCGTCCGTTTCGCGTCTTCCGACTGCGGCAATAGTTTCGCTTGCAGTGAAATCGTCGAAGATAAATCCTGTGCAAGCGTTTCAATATAAGCGAGTTTCTGCCGCTCCGAACCGGTATATAAATTCAGTTCGAGATTTCTTTCCCGAATCGCCAGATATTTTTGCTGAAAAGCTAAAGCCTGCGCCGCGTCGCCTTTCGCCGCGTAAAGCCGCGCTAAGGAAGCGAGCGGTTGAGCGGTAAAAGGATGCGACGCGCCGTTGGTTTTTTCAAAAATCGCCAGCGACCTTCGCAACAGCGGTTCGGCTTTGGCGGGATCGCCTTTTTGGAAATAAAGATTTCCCAGATTGAGAACGACCGGCGCGACGTTTGAATTTTCAACGCCGAATTTCTGCTCGGCGATTGCCAATGCCCGAAGAAGCAGCGGCTCGGCTTTTTCATAACTTCCTTCGGCGCGGTAAACGTCGGCTAGACTGCTCAAACTTTCGGCGACCAGAGGATGTTCGGTGCCGAGTTTTCTTTCTCGAATCGCTAAAGCGCGCTGAAAAAATTGTTCGGCTTTTTGATAATCTTTTTGATTGTTGTAGAGCGTTCCTAAGATGTTGAGAACTTTCGCATAATCGGGACTTTCCGCGCCCGACGCTTTTTCTCTAATTTTTAAAGCCCGCTGCAAAAGCGGTTCGGCTCGTTCGTGATCGCCGATGTCGCTGTATGTCGATGCCAGATTTGAAAGCATCGCGGCGAGATTCGGATGGTCGGGCGGCAGAGTTTTTTCGGCAATCGTTACGGCTCGCTGAAACAAAGTAATCGCCTGCGGATAATCGCCTTTAACGCGATATAGCAGAGCGGCGTTGTTTATCGTAATCGCAACGACAAAATCATCCGCGCCGAGCAGTTTTTCTTCAATCGCCAACGCGCGGCGGTAAGGTTCCTCGGCTTGGCTGTATTCGCCTTTAACGTAATACAAATACGCGAGATTGCCTAAAATAGTCGAAACCTTGAGATTTTCCGCGCCGAATTTCTTTTCATCAATCGTTAAAGCTCGCCGATAACTCGCTTCGGCTTTTTCAAAGTCGCCCGTCGCGCGCGAAATCGCGCCGATGTTATTTAAAACCGAAGCGACGAAAGGATGTTCAGCACCGTAAATTTTTTCATAAATTCCGAGAGCGTGATTATAAGATTGCGCGGCTTTCGGATAATCGCCTTTATCGTCTTCAATTAAAGCTATTTCATTAATGATGTCGGCAATCTGTGCATTGTCTTCGCCGCTGATTTTTAGAAGCATCGCCAGAGATTTTTCTTCCGCCGCCATCGCCTCGTCATATTTTCCGTCGGCGTGCAGTTTTTTCCCCCGCAAATGCAGCGTAAACGCCGCCGCCAGATTGCGGTCAGTTTCGGTAGACGCGCGAATTTCTTTGACTTTTATTTCATAGCGTCCGGCGGACGCGGCTTGCTCCGCCGTTTTGACGGTCAAAACATAACTGCCCGTTGTTTCCGCAACGATTAAAATCGGCTGAGGCGCGCCTTCCGCGTCAGGCGCACTGAATTCCATCAACCGACCGCCGCCCGGAGCGGTGATTGATAAAGTTATATTTGCTCCGCGCCCGGCAATGGTAAATTCCAGACATTGATTTTGATTTAAGTGAATTTGATATTCGTGTTTTTCCTCGGCAGCAATTTCGCGTGCAATCGCTTTGTCCGTTTCGAGCGATGCCGCTTCCTGTTTCGGTGCGGTCTGACCGCTGCCGACCTGCGCGGTGAAACAAAACAAAACCAAAAGGTAAAATACTTTTGCCGACAAAACGAAAGTGATTCTTTGCAACATCTCTTTACCTCCGAAAGGCATCTGTAACCGATTGATGAACGGCTATTTTAGCACAGAGCGAAAGGTATAGTTGCCGAGGATTTCAACTTCGCCGTCAGCGTTAATGCCCGAAACGACGAGCGAATGGATTTTAGATTTTAGTAGTTTGGCGGGAAATCGAATGCTTAAAAATTTGTTTTCGCCTTTCGTAATCGCTTTTACTTTGCCGCTGCGCCAGAGTTTGATGCTGCCTGATTCGTCTGTCAGCGCAGCCAGATAGAGAGGAAAATCATCGGTTTCGAGTTCCAGATTCATATTGATTTCAGTCGTTTGATTGGGAATCGAAAGGCTTTTAACTTGACTGTCGCCGCGCACAGGCGGCGCAAGAAAGAACGACGCGACGATAACTTTCGGCGGCGCGATTGCTTTTTCCGGTTCGAGCGCGTCCGCCGGTTGAGCGTTCGGAGTTTTTCTCGGCGAAGGCTTTGCAGGAGGCGGCGCGGCGGAATCGCTATTTGAATTGACGACGGCAATTTCTTGATTTAAGTTTGCGGACCGGTTTTCTTCAATTTGTTTCGGCTCTTGGGTTTGGACGTTTGACGGAGCGTTTCGTTTTGCCGTTTCATCGTTCGCACGATTATTCAAAAACCAAAAGCCGCCCGCAATCATTAGTAGCAATGCGCCAAAAGTGAAACCGAAGCGCAGCAGCAGATTTTGATTTTTGAAAATGTTCAAAAACGAAAAAGCTCCGTCGCTCGTTTGCTCCGGTGTCGCTTGCGCGAAAATCATATTTTCAACTGTTTTTTCCTGATTCCGTTTTCCGTAAATTTGAAAAGTTTCGGCGAAAGTCGCTTTTTTTCGCCGTAGAGACGAAGCAAGGTAGTAGGATTGAAATTTCTCCAGTGTCTCGCCCGCGAGTTCGCCGCAGGCGTAAGCGTCAAGTAATTGGTTTTCGGCAGCATCGAGTGTTCCGGCAAATTCTTCGGAGATTATGCTCAGTTCGTCGAATCGCTCGGTTTCGGCGGCGGGCAGCGAGCCTAAGAGATATTCGATGATTTCCCGATTTTGATAACTCTGTTCGTTCATTTCACTTGCGAGCAGGATAATTCTACTCGAACTTATAAGACAAAATTGAAAATTTGTTTCATTCCGCTTCCGCGCATACTCTAACGCACGCTTCAAGTTTGTCTCTGATGCGGAAGGCGCGAATGCTCAGCGCGTTAATCGAAATACCCAGATTTTGTGCCAGTGCGCGGCGGTTTTCGATTTTGACGCGCTCCTCACCGAAGTAATAACCGGTGATAATTTCGCGGTTCAGCGGTTCGAGCCGCGCCGTGCATCCATCCAGACAGCCGAGCATCTTTTCTCTATCTTCTCCTGCTTGACGGTCGTCGTCTGTCGCCGCTTTCGATTGTTCCAAACGGTCATCGAGCGGAACGATTTTTTTGTCGGCGTTGTTACGCAAATGTTCGAGAAAAACAAATCGCGCCGTTATGTAGCAGAATTTCGCGGGCGTTTCGCTTTTGATTGTTCCTTCTTCTTCAAGCCTGCGCGTTACGCGGTTCAGCGTCTCGTCGGCGAGCGCGTCGGGCGTGAGACAGTTTTTGCGGTCGAAATAATTGACCAGCCGCCGCCGCATCTCAAGATATTTTTGCCCGTCGGAAGTTTCGCCTTCGTCGAGCCATTCGAGAAGCCGATGGAAAGCGTTTGAAGTAATCGCCCAATTCTCCTTTGCTTCTCCTTTCTGCATAAATGTCTCTCAAACTGTCTTTCGTTGTTACAATAAACAAAATACATTAAAAAATTAAACAACGGTGCCGCATCATAGAATAAAACAATTAGTCAGCGGTTAAAAATCAGCAATCACCGGATTTCTCATCCATTTTTCCATCTGCGCGATGAATTTTTGCGACCGATGCGTCGGGGCATTGTCCAGAGCCGAAACGGTCGATTTCTTAATGTAACGGCAGAAATTATTGACTGACCGAATCGGGAAATCCGCGTTGATGCTGCCGTCGCTCTGGTGATTGACGCAGAATTTGTCAGGGCGAAGCACACCGAATAAATTCACCTTTTTATTACGCTGCGGAAATATCTGAATCCGTTCACCTTTGGGCGACCATCCGCAAGGCAGTTTCGCCCTTCATCGAAAACGCCGACTCACCGCCGAAACACAAATCCATCCGCTTACCCAAGAATAACCACCACAAAATCTTCAACCGCTTTTCCTTAACGATTCTTTCTTCAACCACCTGCTTTGGTTTAAGTCACGTTCAGGCGCGCCAGTCGGCAATGAATTTCACATTTTTTTTCGCAGTCGTTCGCAGGTAAAAACTTAAAGCAACGCTTGAGTTTGCGAAGGTTTTCTTTTAATCTCGAATTTCTCTTCGATACAATTTACATTGGAGTCAGACAAATATATGCGACGTGATACGACATCCTGGTATAGTCATAACCTCGGAATGGAAATGCCGCTTGTGGCTTACGGTGATCGGGGATTTCCGCTTTTGATGTTTCCGACGGCGGCGGCGGATTATCTCGAATACGAACGATTTTTGCTGGTTGATACGCTGAAACCGTTGATCGAAGCGGGCTTGCTGCGCGCTTATTCGATCAATTCGGTGAATCGTTACAGCCTTTTGAACGAACGGGCTGCGCCGCAGTGGAAAGCCGAGTTATTGACGCGCTACGACCGTTACATTACGGAAGAAGTGATGCCGCTGATTCGGGACGAATGCGGTCAGGACGCACGACCTCTGACGACGGGCGCGAGTTTGGGCGCATATCTGGCGGCGAACTGTTATTTTAAACATCCCGATCAATTTCGCGGCACGATTGCGATGAGCGGCAGTTATGACGTGCGTTCTTACTTGAGAAATTATTACGACGACAATGTTTATTTCAATAATCCGATGCAGTATGTCGCCAACCTGAACAACGATCATCATCTGCCGATTCTGCAAAAAGCCGACTCCATCGTGATCGTTACCGGACAAGGCGATTTTGAAGCACCGGAGCGAACCAAACAATTTTGCGCCTTGCTGACGCAAAAAGGAATTCCGCATCTTTGCGAAGTTTGGGGACACGACGTGAAGCACGATTGGGAATGGTGGCGCAAAATGTTGCCGTTCTATCTGGAGAAATTCTTTAATCAGTAGGAAGTGGAAAGCGGAAAGTTTTAAGAGGTTCTTAAAACTTTCCGCTTTCCACTTCAAAATCACTTTCCGTTAATCCTAGTTTTCCCCGTCGCCCTTTTTGCCCTTGCGTTTCGAGCCTTCGCTTTTCGGTTTTTCCGGCGGCGGTTCGGGTTTGCGCGGTGTTTCGGGCGCGGTCGTTACTTTCGGCTTCGGCGCGTCGTCGGGGCGCGTCGGAGTTATTTTAACGTCCGGTTTCGGCGCGTCTGGCAATTCGCTCGAAGTCGGCGGCAGAGTGTTTATATCGTCGCCGCCGCCGCCGGTCGAAGCCGCGTTGCGGCGCGGTCGTGTGCCGGTGTTAAAGCTCACGCCCAAAGTTCTGCCCGCTTCGTCGGCTTTTTCGAGTTTTTCCTGTTCCTCGCGTTTGCGCCGTTCGGCGAGAGCCTTAATATCGGACGGCATCGGCGGCGCGTCGTAGAACTTGTCCTTCGGCTTGCCCTTCATAAACGGAATCATAAAGGCGTTAAAATAAGGAACTGCGCCGTGTCCGCCGGTCATACTGTTGCCGAGATTTTCCTTTTTCAGCGGGTTGCCCATCCAAATTCCGGTAACATACGTCGGCGTGTAACCGAGAAACCAAACGTCCGTGTGGTCGTTGACCGTGCCGGTTTTGCCCGCCAAAGGCTGCCCGCCCGCATTCGCGCCCGGAGCCGTGCCGCCCGGTTTGGTTACGCCCTGCATAATTTCGACCATCGTGCCGGCGACGTATTCGCTCGTAACGCGCGAAGTCGTGCCTTTGAATTCTTCCAGAAGCGTTCCGTCACGGCTCAGCACTTTGCGAATCAGATGCGGTTCGACGCGCAGACCTTTGTTCGGAAACGCCGAATACGCCGCGACCATCTCAATTAGGGACGCCTCAGACGCGCCCAGCGCGGACGGCAAACTCGGTGACATCGGATTGGTGATGCCGAAACGCCTGACCATCTGCGCTCCGGTCTGAACACCAACCTGATCGAGCAGGTGAACCGCCGCCAGATTATAGGATTTCGCCAAGGCGATTTTCATCGGCACGTTCGGATGACTGAGACTGCCGTCGTAGTTGTGCGGCATCCAGCCGCCGCGCTTGATCGGCGCACCGCTGACAATCGAATCGGGCGTTAATCCCCATTCGACCGCCGCCGTGTAAATAAAAGGTTTATATGACGAACCGGTCTGCCTCAAACCCTGCGTCGCGTTGTTAAATTTGCTGGTATGAAAATCGTAGCCGCCGACCATCGCCACAACTTCGCCGGTGTGCGAGTTTTCGCAGACAATCGAAGCCTGCACTTCCGGAATTTGCGAGAGCGCGACCTTCAAAGTCTGCGCGTCTTCGCTCACTTCTTTAACTTCAAACTCCGGCAGAAATCCAACTTTTAATTCGTTCGCGGGTTTTTTGCCGCTTCTGCCCATATCTTTCGCGGTGACGACGGCGGAATATCTGCCGAAGCGCACCGTTACTTCATCTTTGGCGGCATCGCTTTTTATCACCAAACCTTTGATATGTTCGCCTTTTTCGTAGGTGTCGCCATACCAGTCGGCGTGTTTGAAAGAGTCTAATTTGCGCTGAACTTCCTTCGGATCGGTGATCGGCGCATTATCCTTGTTTTCGTCGAGCAAAACATTTTCATAATCGGAACGCCAGCCTTGGCTGCGGTCATAGGTTCGCAAACCCTCGCGGACGGCTTTCGTCGCCAGCTTCTGCGCGTCAACATTGATCGTCGTGTAAACCTGCAATCCGCCCTGCGCGACGCGCGTCGTATATTTGTCTTCCAGATATTTACGAACTTCTTCGACCGGATAATCCCACGAACTCGATTTCGGCAACGATTGGTAATACGCCGTGTCCGCCAGTTTGATCGGTTTGGCTTTGGCGGCATCTACGGCGGACTGCGAGTATTTCTCCGGGAAATACTTTGCCATCTGGTCAAGCACGATGTTGCGCCGTTCCCGCGCCTTATCTATGTTTTTAGTCGGCGAATAATCGGGCGACTTCGGAATTGCGGCGAGCAGTGCCGCTTCTTCAAGGTTCAATTCCTTCAAATGCTTGCCGAAATACGTCTGCGCTCCGGCTTCAAAGCCGTAAGAACCCGCGCCGAGAAAAACGTAATTCATATACATTTCGAGAATCTGGCGTTTGGTGTAAAGTCTCTCGATTTGCAAAGCGACGATCCACTCGTTAAATTTGCGCGTAAAAGTCTGGTCTTTATACAAAAACAGATTTTTGGCAAGCTGCTGCGTAATCGTCGAGCCGCCTTCCATTCTGCCGCCGCTGACGATTTTTTTGACGACGACTCCGGCGATGCGATACGGATCAATCCCGATGTGGTTGTAAAATCGGTAATCTTCGACGGCGATCAGCGCGTCCTCGACGTTTTTCGGAATGTCGCCTTCTTTGATCGGAATGCGTTTTTCCAGCGCGAATTCCGCCAAAACCGTCTCGCCGTCGTCGGCGTAAATCGTCGTTACCTGCGGCGGGCGGTAAGTCGCCAGCGCGGAAACTTCCGTCGAATAGCGCGAATTGTTCAAATAATAAGAAGTCAAAACGCCGGTCAGCCCGCCCGCCGACAACGCCAGCAGAAGCGCGACCGGAAGCCACAGTAAACGCCAAAACCTGCGCTTGTTCGGCGCAATTGATTCGACTTCCGTCGTCCTGATTCTGCTCATTTCTTTCGCCATATATTTACCTTCGCTTGAGATTCAGAATTTTAATTCTAAATTTTAAATCTTGAATTCTAAATTTTGAATCTTGAATCCTGCATTCTAATTGACAAACCGCCGCATCTTGATACTGATGACGAATCCGATGGCGATAAAGGTTGATAAAACCGCCGAGAGTCCGGCACTCATCATCGGCAGAGGAACACCGATGACGGGCAGAAAACCCAGCGTCATCCCGACGTTCATAAAAATCTGAAAAATCATTCCGCCGACAATCGCCATAATCACCAGCATTCCGGCGCGGTCGGGAGCCTGTCGTGCGCCCGCGACGAGCCGCGACAGCAGCAGCGCGTAAGCGAAAAGCAGCGAAATACAGCCGATAAAGCCGGTATTTTCCGCCGTTACCGCAAAGATAAAGTCGGTATGCGGTTCGGGCAGGAATTTCAACGCGCTCTGCGAAGTTTCCGTGTCGCCTTTGATGCCCGACAAACCGCCTTTGCCAACGGTTATCATTGATTGAATCGTGTTGTAAGCGAAACCGCGCGGATCGGCACTTTCGGGGTCAATGATGACATCTATCCGCTCTTTTTTATAACCCTTCAATTTTCCGGTGCTGACACCGACCCAGTAACCGACGGGCATCATTACCGCCACGGCGACCAGAGTCAAAAGCACGTAGCGCATCTTGACCGCCGAGAGAAACAACACGGCGGCGAGAATCGGCAGATAAGTTATCGTCTGTCCCAAATCCGGTTCGAGCATTATCAAACCGAGCGGAACCGCCAGAATCAACCCGCCGATACATAATTCCTTGAATCTCAGCGTTCCGGCTTTGCGCGACCCGAAATACTTGGCGAGCATTAAAATTACCGGAATCTTGACGAATTCCGACGGCTGAAATTGCCCGACGACCGGAACTTTGATCCAGCACTGCTGACCGTTGATTTTCATACCGATGCCCGGAATTAAAACGATGACGAGCAAAAACAACCCGAAACCGTAAAAAACCGGCGCGGCATCAATCACGCGGCGATAATCGGTAAAAGCGATGACGAGCAAAGCCGCCAGCGCGATAAACAGCCCGATGATCTGCTTCGACCAGAAAGATTCCGTCGGCTGCGCGTTATAGATTTGCCACACGCCGAAGGCAACGATGGAGATGGCGAGAAAAACCGTCAGCCAGTCGAAATCTCTAAAATTATGTTTTTCGGTGATTGCCGCCATAAATCTTTTTCAATTACGAATCACGATTCAAAGATACAAATCCGACGTTCGTAATTCGTAATTTGTAATTGACTTCACTTCTTAGCTATTTCCTTGACTGCCAATAATTCGGGGCTTCGTTTCGCTAAATATGCTTCGTGAACCGCTTTGACGGCAGGACCGGCGTTTGCCGCGCCGAAGCCGGAGTTTTCGATCAAACCGATCACGGCGATCTCCGGTTTATACGCCGGTGCGAAGCTCATAAACCAGGCGTGATCTTTCGCGCCGCCCGATCCGAGCGAGGAGTTTTGCGCCGTGCCGGTTTTTCCGGCGATTTCCCAATTCGCCATCTTCACCGATGCCGCCGTGCCGCCGTTGTTGACCACGCCCCACATTCCGTCGAGAATCAGTTTGTTTTGTTCGGGTGTCATTTCAATAATTTTCGGTTCGGGATGCGCGAAACCGAAACTTCCCCGCGCCGGCACAAAGGTCGTTTCGCCTTCCTTGCCGATTGCGCCGATGGCTTTGAATTCTTTCAAAAAATGCGGCACATACATTCTGCCCTGCACGCCGACGCTCGAAATGGCGCGCAGCATCGAGATCGGCGTAACGACCACCGTATCCTGTCCGATGGAAGCGTAGACCGTGCGAATGTCGCTCCATTTCCCTTCGTTTTTGACAACGCTCGGCATCCAGGTTTTCGGCGTTTGACTGATTTTTTCGTTCGGCAGATCAACGCCGGTGCGTTTGTCGTAGTCGAAAGCTTCGACCATTTTGATCAAACCTTCGACACCCATTTTCAAAGCCAGATGATAATAATAACCGTCGCACGATTTGGTAATCGCGTAATCCAATTTCGGACTGCCGTGACTGCCCATACAGCGCGTAAACTTGTTGCCGATGGTGATGCCGCCGCCGCACAGAACTTCCGAATGCGCGACCGTTATTTTCCCCTGCTGCAAACCGGCGATTGATTCGGGAATTTTCCACGTCGAACCCGGATGAAAACGCCCTTGAATCGCCCGATTCAAAAGCGGACGTTCTTCGTTCGTGTAATACTGAGAAATTTCCTTGCGACCTTCGGGTGTCGTGCTGCGGTTGACGAAGGCATTCGGGTCGAAGCTCGGCAGTGAAGCCATCGCCAGCAATTCGCCGTTATTCGGGTCCATTGCGATAATCATTCCGCGCTTGGTGATGGAATTGGCGAGGCTCGTCTCCGCCGCCATCTGCAAATCGAGGTCAATCGTCGAAATCAAATCCTGTCCGGCTTGTGCCGGAACCGTTTCCAGTTCGTTTTGAATGCGCCCGCGACTGTCCACGATGACTTTTCGATAACCGGGTTTGCCGCGCAAAAATTCGTCGTAATACTGTTCGAGTCCGCCTTTACCGATGATGTCACCGGGACGCAGATTCTTCTGCTGCATTTCGGGTTTCTCAAGTTGTTTCGAACTGATTTCACCGACGTAGCCGAGAACGTGCGCCAGCGTTTTGCCAAGCGGATAAAACCGTTGCGGCTGAAGTTCGACGCGCAGTTCGCTGTATTCGGAAGCGTGCGCTTCGACCCACGAAATATCCTGAATGTTGGCGTTTTCCTTCAAAACCATCGTCTCGAAGCCGGGTTGTTTTTTGATGAGATTGATGCGTTCGACGAGGTATTGACGGTCGACATTCAATCCTCTGGCGTAATCGTCGAGGCGGTCGGTGATGTCAATTTTTTTGATCGGCTCGTTCGACAGCGTGACGTTGTAAGTCGGACGCGAATCAACCAGCAGTTTTCCGTTGCGGTCGAAAATCGCGCCGCGCGGAGCCGGAATCGGAATCATCCGAATGCGCTGGTTCTCGGCTTTATCGCTGTAATACTCGCCCTTGACGACCTGCAAATAATACAGCCGCACACCCAAAACCGCCAGCAAAACAAACACGACCACTTGGATCGTGCCGACTCTGATGCCCAAATTCTGCGCCTGATCGTTGAGTTTCATAAAATTTCAAATCTCGTATTTCGGATTTCAAACTCGCTTTGTAAATTATAAATTCAGTCGTTGTGGGACGTTTATTTTCGGCTGCCGAGCCGAATCGGGTTGCGCCGCCGGGTTTGACGGCGCGGCGTGAATGTTTCACGTTTGTTTCTTCTGACATTTTCCGCGAAAACGCTGTTTAAAAGCAAGAAGATAATTGTCCCCGCCACCGTCGTCCCGATCAGCGAGTAGGAAATGGTCGTTATAAATTGTCCGGTCGGCTGTTGACCGAGCAGGCTGTGCATTCCGTAATAAACCAAATCGTCCAATAAACAGGCACCCGCTATGACGGGAATCCGCAAAAGAAGGTTGTCCACATAGACGCGCCGGACGACCTCCGAAACGACGAAAGCGACCAGCGTTTTCGAGAAACCGTTCGCGCCCAGAAGCCCGTAACTTACAGCGTCAACCGCGATTCCGGAGAAGGTTCCGTAAAGCAGAGACTTAATCGAACTGCCCTGAAGCGCGGCATAAACGACGACGATCAGAGGAAAATCAATATACGTGAACGACTCGTGGACGTTGCGAAGCGTCCATTGCAAAAGAACGGCGATGACGAGAGCGACGATGATTTTTGCCTGTTCCATTAAATTCAGGATTCAGGATTCAGGATTCAGGATTCAGGATTTTAATTTTGAATCTTAAATCTTAAATCTCGAATTACTTCCCCTTTTTAGCCGCGTTCGGCAGCGATTTATCAAATTCGGGGCGCGGCGGCGGCTCGTAGAGCAACACGGCGACTTGCTGCATCGCGGACAATTTCGCGCTCGGCTGTATGAGAATCACCTGCGGCGAAGATGCCGAATCCGCGTGAACTTCGACGATTTCGCCTAACTTCAAGTTCGCCGGATAGATGCCGTCCTGTCCCGTCGTATAAACGCTTTCGCCGACTTCGACCTTAACGCTGCCCGGCACGTAATTCATTTCTAAAAGTTCTCTTTTCCCATTGCCGGAAACGACTCCGAGCGCATTCGATGTGCCGAGTGCGCCGACGACCGCGCCTAAACCGGCTTTGTCTTTGGTAATCAAAGCGACCTGCGCCGTCAGAGGGCTGATTTGGACGACTCTGCCGACGAGTCCGCCGTCGGTTACAATCGGCATATTCAATTTAACGCCGTCGAGACTGCCGCGATTGATGATCGAAGTGTCGAACCACGCCGAGGTGTCGCGTCCGATGATTTGCGCTCCCAGGATTTTATAGCCGCCCGTCTCCTTCAATTGCAGGATTCCTCTCAAACGCTCGTTTTCGACGGTTAGACTTTTGCTGTTCTGGATTTCGACTTCGAGTTCCTGGACGCGCTGTTTAAGCAGATCGTTTTCGCTTTGCGCCGTTCGCAGATTTGAGATCGAGGAAAGATAATTAGTCGCGGCGGAACTGACGAACGTAACGGGCGACTGCACGAAATCGGCGGTCGTCTGCACCCAAACGCGAATGACGCGCTGCTGCGTATTCGCCTGCCGCGCGTCGAACGCCATCAATGCGAAATTGCCTAAAAGCAAAAGCATCCCGATCCAAGGCGTTATCTTCCAAACTTCTTTCTGACTTCGCTCGACCATCTTTCAATTACGAATTTCAAATTACGAATTACGAATTGTATTTCATTTGAAATTCGTAATTCGTAATTCGTAATTGTTTTAACCGCCCGTCATCATCGTGTTGTCCCATTTCACGCGCTTGAGCAATTCAAAATCCGAGAGCATTTTGCCCGTTCCCAGAACGACCGACGACAGCGGATCGTCGGAGATGACGACCGGCAAGCCGGTTTCGATCATCAGGCGTTTGTCGAGATTTTTCAGCAACGCACCGCCGCCCGTTAAAACGATTCCGCGTTCGACAATATCGGCGGAAAGTTCCGGCGGCGTTCGCTCCAGCGCGACGCGCACGGCGTTGATGATAATCGCCACCGCGTCCGACAGTGCTTCGCGGATTTCTTCGTCCGAGATCGAGATGGTTTTCGGGATTCCTTCGATTAAGTTGCGCCCGCGCACTTCCATCGAAAGCGGCTCTTCAAGCGGAAAAGCCGAACCGAGTGCGATTTTAATCGCTTCGGCGGTGCGTTCGCCGATTAAAAGATTGTATTTGCGTTTGATAAACTGCGTGATCGCTTCGTCCATCTCGTTTCCGGCGACGCGAACGGCGCGTGAATAAACGATTCCCGACAAGGAGATAACCGCGATGTCCGTCGTGCCGCCGCCGATGTCAACGACCATATTTCCGTGCGGTTCGGTGATCGGCAGTCCCGCGCCGATAGCTGCCGCCATCGCTTCTTCGACCAAATAAACTTCGGACGCTTTCGCCCGATACGCCGAATCTTCGACAGCGCGGCGTTCGACCTGCGTAATTTCCGACGGAATCCCGATAACGACGCGCGGGCGCACCCAACTTTTGCCGTTGTGCGCCTTGCGGATAAAATGCTGTAACATTTTCTCCGTCACTTCAAAGTTCGCAATCACGCCGTCCTTCATCGGACGAATCGCCACGATATTTCCCGGCGTTCTGCCGAGCATTTCCTTCGCGTCGCGCCCGACGGCTTCAACCTGATTGGTAACTTTGTTAATCGCCACGATTGACGGTTCCGAGACGACGATGCCGCGACCTTTCGCATAGACGAGCGTGTTCGCCGTGCCGAGGTCAATCGCCAAGTCGCTCGAAAATAAACTGAATAAAGATTTAAAAGCCATTGTGAATAAATATCCGTGTAATAAAATTAAACTTTTATAATGATTTCCCTCGAAGAAAAAACTTTTTCGGAAAACCTTTTCAGGCTTTCGGAGATGCTGCCATCCGTCTCAAACCGTTAATTTTCAAGCATACAACGATTTCGCCCGTTTGCGCTATTTGCCGGGTGATTTTTCAAAAAAAATCGTTCGTTGACCGCACCGCGCTGATTGTAAATTTAACCGGACGTTTCAAAACCCAAAACGGCGACGGCGAATTCAGTCGTCGCCGGCGCGGAGCAAACCGTTCACCAAATTGAACGCGCCGTCGAATCATCGGTTATTTACAAAAGTTTAATGACTCGATTGCTTCTTCGACAATTCAATTTCCCCGCGTAATCTTATCCATAAAAAAGGAGAAAGGCGACTGACAGCCGCCCTTCTCATCCTAAAAAAACCGCATTCGATTTTTCACCGCTAAAAAATCAAATCCAGTGCCGCCAAATCGCCGACCAGCGTAATCACCTGCGGTGCGCCGGAAGTAAATCTATCGGAAACAACAACAGTATAAGTATCACCCTTCGGACATCTTCAAACCGATAAAGTCCTTTCAAGGAAGTTCTCGCACTCCGCACCATCCCATTCAAGCCGGTCAAAGCAACCATCGCATTGCCGATAGGTTTCCCGCCCGCGCTGCTCACCCGACCGCTAATCGAAGCACCTGCCGCCGTCGTGCCGAGAATCGTAATACTTCCCGTATTTGACGTATTCGTCGGGGTGCCGCCGTTAAAGATAAACGGACTGAATGACAACACCGAATTTGTTCCGCTCGCGCCGACCGCAGTAAATTTCACGTTAATCAGCGTTCCGGGACCGACCAGCGGATTGATGCAGGAAGTTGAAACCGCCAATCTAACCGACTGTCACGATGTTCGAGAATGTTCCGCAACTGCTGCTGAGAGTTCCGACACTGCTCGTTTGCGTCATTTGCGGCGTAATTACCGCCGGATTATAAAGCAAGTCGAAGTCGAACGAAGTTACGTTCAATCCGGTTAAACTGCTGACCACGACCGGCACACCGAAACTGCTTGCCGGAGCTTTGGTCGCCGTCGGAAGTGTAATTGTAACTGCCGCGCCGTTCAAGTCCTCAACCGGAACTTCTTTGACCGGCGTTTTTTCATCCTGATCGCCATCTTCGGCAAAATCGCTTGACGATGTGATGTAACTGCCGGTTACATCGCCCAAGAGAATCGCGGAATAATTTTCTCCGGTCGGATTGCCTTGATTCGGGAACGTGGAGGTTTACTCCTGTGAGTAAACCTCCACGTTCCCGTCGGATTGCCCATCGTTAATCCAACTCTGAATTGCTGAATCAGCGAAGCATCGAACGAAGTAGCAAAACCGTCTTCGTTGACATCTGCCGCGATGAATTGATTTCCCGTCAAAGCCGGATCGAGTCCGACTCTGGCACGTTGAATCGCCGTGGCATCATTACT
>JAYVGL010000265.1:0-3203 GCA_043772175.1 Pyrinomonadaceae bacterium
TAAAGTTGTATTGAAGACTTTCCGCGATGTCCGCGTCGTCTTCGATGATTAGAATTTCTTGCAGCATAAAATTCGGGATTCAAAATTCAAAATTCAAGATTTAAGATTCAGTATTAAATTCCGAATCCTGAATTTTGAACCTGGAATTTATTGATGTTTAATAAAAACCGCTTCCTTCATATAAACCGTCAATTCGCAGATGTCCTTGACGTAATCGCCGATGCGTTCAAGATTTTTGGCGACGAACAGAAGGTGCGTCAAGCGGATGGATTTCGCCGCGTCCTGCGACATCGTGTTCATCAAATCGTTCACCAGTCGGTCATAAATTCGGTCAACTTCTTCATCTTTGGCGATTAACTGCCGCGCTTTTTCCGCGTCGTTGTTGGTGAAAGCGTCGAGAACCGATTGCAGCATACTCAGAGCGCGTTCCGCCATCTCCGTCAGTTCGGCGTAATTTTTCAACTCCGGCTCGTCGTTTAATTCGAGCGCGGCTCTGGCGATGCTGGTCGCGTGATCGGCGATGCGTTCGAGAATCGACGTGATTTTGAAAATCGAAAGCACGATTCTGAGTTCGCGGGCGACCGGACGGCGCAACGTCAGAACCTCGACGCTCAAGCGGTCAATTTCCAATTCCAGACGGTCAATCACGCGGTCGTTTTCGAGAACCTGCACAGCGACTTCGCTGTCGCGCTGCACGAGCGCGTGCATCGCCCTCTGAATCGCCAGTTCGGTTTCGCCGCCCATCAAAAGTAATCTATCGCGCAGGATGTCGAGTTCGCGCTCCAAAAGTTTTCTTTGCTCCATTAAATAGAAATGTAGAACAAAACGCTTGACTATAAAAGCGGGAAGTTAGATATGAGATTAAGCGAGCCGGTTTAATGCGGTGTGAACGAAGTGTTAAAAGAATGTTAATTAAAGGCGAATGAAAAATTAGAAATTAGAAATTAGAAATGTTTATGATGAAAGCGAATGTTTACTATTTGCTAGCTTCTTAGCTTTCTAATTTTTAATTTTTAATTTTTAGTTTCCCCGACTTCTTTCGGGCGAAATAATCCGCGCAGTTCGCCGGTCGCCGAAATTATTTGATTCCAGCAGTCAATATCCAAATCCGCGATTGCCAGAGCCGCCGTCGGCATCGGCTGTGATTCGCCGGTCAAAATTTTGACCAGACCTTCGAGTCCCGGATTGTGTCCGACGATCATCGCCGAATCGTGCGCGTCTTCGATTTCTCCGACGATTTGCAGAAGCGTCTGCACGCCGGCTTCGTAGATGCGCGAATCAAAATTTATCGCGCCTTTGAGTTCCGCCGCACCTCTCACCAATTCGGCGGTTTGTTTGGCGCGAACAGCGGGCGAACTGATAATCGCGTTCGGCTGAAAGCCTTTGTTTTTCATCAATTCGCCCATCAACGGCGCGGCGGCTTTGCCGCGTTTATTCAGAGGGCGTTCGTAATCCGACAATCCGGCATCGCCCCAATAGGATTTAGCGTGGCGCAAAATATACAGCGTTTTCATAAATTGGGGGACTTATTTTCAGGCTGGACGACCGCCATCTCTTCAACCGTCGAACTGATTTCCGGGATTTCACGCAGCACAATCGGTTGCGGCTGGGCAATCGCTTTGAAAGTCGAATAGATTTTTTTCTTTAAGTTTTTGTCTTTGCGAACGGCTAGGACGGCATCGGCGATTGATAAAATTCCGACGAGTTCGCCGTCTTTGTCAGCGACGGCGAGGCGTTTGATTTGATACTTCCGCATTTTCCGCAGTGCGCTTTCCAAATCGTCTTCGGCGAGGCAAGTTATGACTTTGCCTCTGGGCAAATCTCCGGCTGTAACGTCCGACGCTTTGCGGTTGCGGGCGACAATCGCCGTGCAAAGATCGCGGTCGGTCAACATTCCGACGACTCTTTTGGCATCCACCACCGGAATTACGCCGCAGTCACGAAGCCGCATCAAATCGGCGACCTTCATCAAATTATCTTCCGGCGCACAAAAAACGACATCGGCTTTCATCGCGTCTTGAACTTTCATAACATTCATCGTTTTCAACTTTTCACTCTAAAAAAAAGAGTTTTGATAAATGATAGATGATAAATGGCAAATGTAAAGTTTTAGCCGCAGAGAACCGCGCCGCCGTTGATATTTAGAACTTCGCCCGTGATGTGGCGCGACCAGTCGGACGCGAGAAAAACGATTGACAAAGCTACGTCGTCCGCCGTCGCCACGCGCTTCAAAGGAATGCCGTCAATCACTCGATGCACGAAATCTTCGTCGTGAAAAACCGGATCGTTTAAGTTCGTATCAACCCATCCGGGCGCGACGGCGTTAACCCGAATCGCCGGCGCGAGTTCGTTCGATAACGCTTTGGTGAACGCGATTTGCCCGCCTTTCGATGCCGCGTAGTTTGAATAACCGGCTTCGCCGCGCTGTCCGGCAGTCGAAGAAACGATGACGATTGTGCCGCCGTTATTTTCTTTAAAATGCGGAATCGCCGCTTTGCAAATTGTCCACGTTCCCTTCAAATTCGCGTCCAAAACCTTATCCCAAAGGTCTTCCGACATTTTTTCAACCGCGTCGCCTTCCCAAATTCCGGCGTTCGCCACGACAATATCAACGCCTCCGAATTCTTTTAACGCCGCTTCGTTTAATTTTTCCGCGTCCGCCGGAATCGAAACGTCCGCCTGCACCGCAATCGCTTTGATACCGAACTTTTCACATTCGGCAACGACTTCGTTGGCTTCCGCTTCGTGTTGAAAATAATTAACGACGACGTTCGCGCCCGCCTCCGCCAGCCGAATCGCCGTCGCCCGCCCGATTCCGCGACTCGCGCCCGTCACAATCGCCGTTTTTCCTTCGAGCAGATAACTCGGCAGTTTTTTATTGACAATCTTTTCGCTCATAATATTTTAATGGTAAATGGTAAATAGTGAATGATGAATTTAAGAAATTGATTTCATTTACCATTTACCACTTTTCTCAAAATCGCGCTCATCTGCGCCGTGTCGCTCAAAAAAGCATCGTGTCCGTCGGGCGAAACGAACTCGATGTATTCGGTTTCCACGCCGTTCGACTTAAATTTTTCCGCTAAATTTTCCACGTCTTTCGGCGGAAAAAGCCAATCGCTCGAAATTCCGACGAGCGAAACTTTCGCTTTGATTCGGCTGATTTCTTCGTCGGTCAAATCGAATAAATCCATCGCTTTCGT
>JAYVGL010000266.1:0-31962 GCA_043772175.1 Pyrinomonadaceae bacterium
TGGCAGCAGCGCGCCGATTATGTGATTGATGTCGAACTCGACGACGTGAATCAGAGAATTATCGGCAAGGAAACCGTCTCCTATAAAAATCTGTCGCCCGATTCTTTGAATTACATCTGGCTGCAAATTGACCAGAACATTTTCGCCAAAGACTCCGACACTCAACTGACGCGCACCGCGCCCGCATTTGAAGAAAACGTGGCACTCGGTCAAGTCGAGCAGCTCGTCGCCCGCACTTACGACGGCAGAGTTTCGATCTCCAACGTCCGCGACGCGAAAAACGCGCCGCTCAAATCAACTCTGGTGAAAACGATGATGCGGATTGACTTGCCCGCGCCGCTCCCGTCCGGCGGAACTTTCGTTTTTTCCCTTGACTGGAATTACACGATCAACGACGGCGCACTGTTCGGCGGACGCACGAGTTACGAGAATTTCCCGCGCGACGGAAATAAAATCTACACCATCGCGCAGTGGTTTCCGCGAATGGCGGCGTATAACGACGTTACCGGCTGGCAGCACAAACAGTATTTGGGAAGCGGCGAATTCACGCTGGAATTCGGCGATTACTTGGTGCGAATCACCACGCCGAACGACCACGTGGTAACGGCGACCGGCGTTCTGCAAAATCCGGTGCAGACGCTCAAACCCGAATGGATTCAGCGGCTTAAACAAGCCGAAACCGCCAGAGAGCCTTTGAAAATTATTACTAACGAAGAAGCCAAAACAAACGAAGTCGGAAAACCGACGGGCAAAAAAACCTGGATTTTCAAAGCCGACAACGTGCGCGATTTCGCGTTCGCTTCGTCGCGTAAATTTATATGGGACGCGCAGGGTCATTCCGTCGGCGGCAATAAAGTAACGGCGCAGTCGTTTTATCCGAACGAAGCCAGCCCGCTGTGGGATAAATTTTCGACGCACGCGATTATTCACACGCTGAATGTTTATTCGCGCTATTCGTTCGATTATCCGTATCCGATTGCGACTTCGGTCAGCAACCGCTACGTCGGCGGAATGGAATATCCGATGATTTGCTTTAACGGTCCGCGCCCGAACGCCGACGGAACCTATTCGGCGCAGGCGAAATACGGTTTGATCGGCGTGGTGATTCACGAAGTCGGACACAATTATTTTCCGATGATTGTCAATTCCGATGAGCGGCAATGGACTTGGATGGACGAAGGTTTGAACACTTTTCTGCAATATCTGGCGGAGCAGGAATGGGAAAAAGATTTCCCCTCGCGGCGCGGCGAACCGAAATACATCACCGATTATATGGTTTCGGAGAATCAAGTGCCGATTATGACCAACTCCGAATCGCTTTTGCAATTCGGACCGAACGCCTACGCGAAACCGGCAACCGGATTAAATATCTTGCGCGAAACGGTTTTGGGGCGCGAGAATTTTGATTTCGCTTTCAAACAATACGCGCAGCGTTGGAAGTTCAAACGCCCGATGCCCGCCGACTTTTTCCGCACGATGGAAGACGCGAGCGGCACGGATTTGGATTGGTTCTGGCGCGGTTGGTTTTACACGACCGACCACACCGACATTGCCATCGAAAACGTCAAACTTTATCAGGTGAATACCCAAAATCCCGATACGGAAAAAATATTGCTGCGCCAGCAATCCGAAGCGCAGCCGAAAACTCTGTCGCAGCAGCGCAATGAATCGCTGCCGAAACGGGTTGACCAGTATCCGAGTTTGAAAGATTTATACAACGACGTTGATAAATTCAAAATAACCGAAGCCGACCGCCAGACTTTTCAAAATTACATCGCCGGTTTGGAAGATAAAGACAAAGCGATCATCAACGGCAATTATTATTTTTACGTCGTCAACTTAAAGAACATCGGCGGACTGGTAATGCCTTTGATTTTCAAAGTCGAATACGCGGACGGCACGAGCGAGGAAATTCGCATTCCGGCGGAAATCTGGCGGTATAATAATTCGGAGGTTTCAAAACTAATTATCACGAAAAAAGAGGCTAAAGCCATCGTTCTCGACCCGAACCTCGAAACGGCGGACGCGGATTTATCAAACAATTATTTTCCGCGCCGAAGCGTTCCGACGCGCTTTCAGATTTTCAAAACGGCGCAGGGACAGAGACGCGGCGGACAAACCGCGCCAACGCCACCGATAACGGCAAACACTGCGAATTTAACCGGAAGATGGACGATTGCGGCTGACGCAGGCGGACAAACATTGACTTTTACGTTGAATTTGACGCAGACGGGAAGCGACATTGCGGGAACTATCGAATCGCCGCAGGGCGCAATTCCGATTTCGAGCGGAACTTTCCAAAACGGCGAATTGACGATAAAAAGCACGACACCGATTGAGTTGACTTTAATTGGCACGGTTATCGGAAATAATATCAACGGGACGATTGCCGCGCCGCAGGGAACGACGACGTTCAGCGGCTCGAAAACTCAATAAAGTTTATCGTCGAAGGAAATGAAAGTTTTTACATTTTGCCGATTTTTTATCGTCTGCTTTTTGACATTTGCCGTGTTTGCCGATTCGGAATCGGCAGCGCGGCATCGTTTTCATACGAGTCTGACGCGCATTGATTATAACGCCAAAGAAAAGATTTTCGAGATTTCGATTCAGCTTTTCGCGCACGATCTCGTGCCTTTGCTCGAAAAACGCGGCGGCAAACGGTTCGACCTTGAAAAATCGAACGAAGCCGACAAACTGATTTTCGATTATCTAAACGAAAATTTTGTTTTAAGCGATAAAAACGGCGCGGCAAAAAAATTAAAATGGATTGGCAAGGAATTCGATATTGATACGGTAGAAGTTTATTTAGAAACCGATTCGACGGAAAATCTCGAAGGTTATAAGTTGAAAAACATTATCTTTTTCGAGAGTTTCCCTGAACAAACCAACCTCGTCGTCTGCCGCTATGAAGGCGCAAAAGCCGACTTATTATTCAAAGCCGGCGACAAAACAAAAGAGATTACCGAAAACAAAACGCCGACCGAAAAATGAAGTTGGAGTTTTAGACGATTTTAGATTGAGCGAACTTTTGCCGAAGTTTCGCTCTTTTATTTTTTTGCAAATTCCCGTGTTACAATTTTTGCAGCTAAATGTGTTGACAAAACAGATTGATTCGTTGGTAATGAAACGGCGTTATTCGCTATTAGCTATCAACTATTCACTGATATTACGGGAAAAATTTCTCTTACTGACAGCGAGTAGCTGATAACGAACAGCGCATTGTTTGCCGATTGATAATGCTGATTTCAGTCTTGTCATCGCAGCAAACTTTTAGAAATTTACGGAGCAAAAAATGAAAATTGCCTTGAACGGCGCGACGACGATGTTCGCCGATTTAGAAACGGACATCAAAGCCGCCAGCCAAGCCGGATACGAATTGATTGAAATTTGGGCGGCGAAACTGCGCGAGTTTTTGGAAACGAAAACCGTCGCCGATTTGAAAAGACTTTTGGAAGCCAATAAATTGGAACCGTATTCGATCAATTCCATCGAACATATTACGTTCAGAAACGCCGAAGATTACGAGAAAATCAAAGCCGAATGCGAAGAATACTCGAAAATCGCGGGTGAAATAAATTGCCCGTATGTCGTCGTCGTGCCGGGAAAATTGCCGGAAAACACAGACGAGACGGAAATCATTGACGAATCGGTGAAAGTTTTAAATGAACTCTCCGACATTGCCGAAAAATATAATGTCGGTTTGGCTTTCGAGTTTTTGGGACAAGCCGATTGTTCGGTGCAAACCTTAGATTTGGATAAAAAAATCATCGAAAAAGTGAATCGTGAAAATGTCGGTTTGGTGATTGATACGTTTCACTTTTACGCCGGAAACTCCACATTGAAAGCGATTGAAACGCTCGACCCGAAAAAACTTTTCATCTTTCACATCAACGATGCGGAAGACTTGCCGAAAGCCGATTTGACCGACGCGCACCGGCTTTATCCGGGAGAAGGGATTTTGCCGATCAAAGAAATCAAGGCGCGTTTTGATAAAATCGGTTACGACCGAATGGTTTCCATCGAGATTTTTCGTCCCGAATACTGGAACGAAAACCCGTTTGAGGTAGCGAAAAACGCGAAGGCGGCGACGGAGAAAGTTTTAGGTCTAACGCCGAAAAGAGCGATTGCGGGAGAATAATTCAAACAGGATGGACAGGATAAACAGGATAAAATTAAAATCCTGCCTATCCTGTCCATCCTGTTAAATTTCTTGCGGCAAAATAATTTATGGACAAAATCAAAATCGGCATTATCGGCACAGGTTACATCGGCAACGTCCACACACGGATTTTCTCGCGGGACGACCGCTGCGAAGTCGCCGCGCTTTATGACATAAAACCGGAACGCGCCGAAAAAACGGCGAAATCGGTCGGCGGAAAAGTTTGCAAGTCGCGGGAAGAATTATTTGAAATTTCGGATGCCGTTCTCGTCTGCACGCCGAACAAAACGCACACGGAAATCGCTTCGTCAGCCGTTGCCGAAAACAAGCACGTTTTTTGCGAAAAGCCTTTTTCCATCGGTTTGCCGGACGCGGAAAAACTTTTGGATATTGCGGAACAATCGGACAAAGTTTTCCAAGTCGGACATAATCGCCGATACGCGCCGGTTTATGTGAAATTAAAAGAATTTTTAAGCGCGGACAAAGCGCATTCGGCGCATATTAAAATGAATCGCGGCGAATTGAAAAATCCGGTCTGGACGGGTGATCCAAATGTCACCGGCGGATTTTTATACGAAACGACAATTCACCTTTTCGATATGATGCGTTTTCAATTCGGCGAAATCGCGGAACTTTCCGCTTACGGTTCGCAGCACGAATATCCCGAACTCGACGAATTTTCGATAATCTGTAAATTCAAAAACGGTTTTCACTGCACGTTCGCTTCGTCGTCGGACGCAAGTTGGATTTTCCCGTTCGAGCGCATCGAAGTTTTCTGTCATCACCGGACGCTTCTGACGCAGGAGATGGAGCATTTGATTGACTCGAACGGTTTTGATGCGAATTTTCAGACTTTTTCGTTCCAGATGATCGAAAAAGAAGAGCGTTGGGGTTATGTGCAGGAAGATAAAGCGTTTCTCGACGCGATCATCGAAGGCGTTGCGCCGCCCGTAACCGCGCTCGACGGTTTCAAGTCGGTCGAACTGGTCGAGAAAGTTTATGAAGCGATACGAACCGGCGAAAAGATAAAATTCGGGTAAAAATGAAAACTTTTTGGCGAGATCGGCGTTAAGGATTGATAACCTTTTACTCTTTTTTCAAAGCGAGGCATCTATGATTCAATGTGCAAATTGCGGACAAACCAACACCGACACGAGTAATTTCTGCCGTTTCTGCGGCACGAAATTTTTGCAGAGCCAAATGATAAACGAAGGCGCAAAT
This sequence comes from Pyrinomonadaceae bacterium, assembly GCA_043772175.1. Taxonomy (GTDB): domain Bacteria; phylum Acidobacteriota; class Blastocatellia; order Pyrinomonadales; family Pyrinomonadaceae. Next base: position 5,381 of record JAYVGL010000266.1, read on the forward strand.
TATGAGTATTCGCCGCCGCTCCCGTATTCCTGGAAAACCGACGAGTTTCAGGTTGCCGACAAAAAACCGACGAAAACTCAGCCGATAAATCGCGTTCAGCCGCTTGCCGAAAATCCGTATCTGACCAATCAAACGGCGCGTCCGCAACCGCTCGTTTATCAACAGCCGAACCGGATGACTTACGGTTATCGCTGTCCGCGCTGCACGACGCAGGCGTTGCCGCTGCTGACGAGAAAAGTTTCGACCGCCGGTTGGATCACGTTCGCCGTTTTGCTGGTAACGACCGGAATTTTCTTTTGGATCGGACTTTTAATCCGCGAAGACGTGCGCGTTTGTCCGGTTTGTAATCTGCGAATCGAATAATCGCCTGAATGTTCAGCGATGATAATAACCGCGCGGATGTTCGATTTTGACTTCCGGGTTGGTGCTGGTAACTTGAATTTTGTGGTAGCCTTTTTTCAGGTGAGTCGAGAGATAAGTCAGCGCAAACTGCCGATTTAACGCTTTATTCAAATTTTTGAAAAACGGTTCAAACGAAATCGGCGCGAGCGAGCCTTGAAAAAAAGCGCGTCCGCCGGTTTCGTCGGAAAGTTTTTCGAGCGAACCTTGTCCGTTCAAACTTAAAAGCGAATTATTGTCCGTCAGACTCGCCGGTGAATAAAACGAATAAACCGCGACGCTTTTCCTTTGTGCTTTTAGAATCGCCCGGTCGAGATCGAGACTTTGCGAAGGCGTGGAACTTTCGATACCGCGCGAAACGTCTAACCCGTCGGACACCAGTAAAATCGCCCGTCTGCCGCCCGGCAAAGCGTCAAATCTCTTCAACGATTCTTCGACTCCCTGAAACGGACTGCTTGGTGCAGCCGACGCGCTGCTTGTAATAATTCGCAAAGATTTCGCCGCCGCTTCCAAATCTTCGGTGAACTTTTGCCGCACCTGAATCGTTCCGACCCGCAAATACGCCACCATCACCCGCGAACCCTTCGGCAGACTGCGAATGAAATTTCGGATTTCGCCGAGTTTAAGATTGGCTTCGGACGTTAAATCGTCCTGAATCAAAATTGCCAGCGCGAGCGGCGCATTGCTGACGCTGCGAATTGATAAGATCACCTGCTGATCGCCGTCTTCTTTGACCTGCAAGTCTCCGGCTTGAATAAATTCTTCCGACAAATCCTTTTTCTCCTCCTTTTTCAGCGAAAACGAAATCGGAATCGTCATCGTGCGGACTTGTTTGCCCTGGTCTTTCAGCGATTTGTCCTGCGCGAAACCGGAAATTATAAACAGCGACATTAAAAGGAAAATAATCGGGAGTTTTGCGGAATTTTTTTTCAACATACGCCGTCTTTAGATTTGCGGTAAAATTTTTCTAAGCGAAGCTATTATGCCAGATTCCTGGCTGCAACTAAAATTTTATGATGCGTCAAGTTTGAATAAAGTTTGCAGAGTTTGTAAGGTTAAAACCGTAAAGATGAATGAATTACAGACGACGAGATACGAAATTACGCGCCGCGATGCGGCGAAAGACAAAGTGCTGAAATACGGCGCGTGGACTGCTCCGGTAACGCTTTCAGTGATTCCGGCGGCGGCGTTGTTTGCAATGTCTCTGTTTTCGGTTGCTCCGGCAGTATTGGTTTTCTTTAGTTTGATCGTTTTGGCGGTCGGCTTCATTTTCGGACTGATTATCACCGGCGGCATTCTTTATTATCGTTCGCGCTGGCTGGCGGACGTGCGCGAACGTATCGCGGTGGACGGCATCAAAGCCAACGAAGTCGAGTGGTTCAAGCACGAATTAAAGACGAACGAAAAAAAATCTCTGAAGGAAATCGAAGCGAAGGATTTGATGTTGGGCGATGCCTTCCGCGACACTCTGGCGGCGCGTCTGACGGCGGCGCGAATCCTAAAATCAACCAGACAGGAATTGCTTTTAGTCGGACGGCGACAGGGAAAATTAAAATATCTGAAGTCGGAGAACTCGGCGAATTTGCAGGAAGATTTGAAAAAAGACCTCGAAAAGCTGAACGGCATTAAAACCGAAGCCGAAGAGATGCGCGTCGAAGCCGAAACTCGTTTGCAGATGATCGAAGCCGCGTCGCGTCGCGGCGGCAGCGTTGCCGACACCGAATTCGCGCTCAAAAAACTCTCTGCGCGAACTTCGGAATTGCCGCTCGCGCTCGAATCCGCTCGAATGGAAGATGAAATCAGAAGAGAGTTAGAGAAAGAAACCGATGATCTGAATAAGAACAGCCCGAAAACGCTCTAATCATCCACTCGAAAATCGAAAGCGATGTTTTGGGTTGGATCGGTTTCTGAGCGTGGCAGAAATCGGATGAGTTGGAACTTGAAACGGCTGACAGTATTTTTAGGTATTTTTCGGTTATTTTCTTTTCAACAGATTAGCTACGCCGACGCTCAAACCGCCGAAAACTCCGATGCGCGGCGCGGCGCGTCCGAGACCGGGACGCGCTCCGATGTCAAAAACAAGTCTTTTGCTGATTTTGTAAGTTAACCCGCTGTTCAGATAAATTCCGCGCGGCTGATTTTCGTCAACCGTATTCCCGAAAACCTCGCCGAAGATGCCGAATTTTTTCGATAGTTCGCGCTCGACCGTGAAAACCGCCTGCGTTCCCGAACCGCGCCGGTCGCTCATTTCACGCCCGACGTTCAGATACGAAACATTAAAAACGTAGTCCGTTTTCCCGAACGTGCGATTTAAAATCAGCCGCAAATTATGGTCGAACTTTCCTGTTCCCAAACCTTTTTCCTCGTCGGCAACCGGCAGTTTGATCGAATAAGCGAAGGCGACCGCCAGCCGTTCTTTCGGTTTATCGCGGACAATCGCCTTAAAACCGAGTTGTATGTCGCCGATTCCGGTGTCGCGGATTCCGGTGAAATCTCGTTGTGAGACGACCGTTTCTATTTCCAAATCGAGCCGCAGTTTTGTGTCGGCGGCAAAATAAATTCCCAGCGGCGCAGATTGGCGATTGCGGTAATCGGGCGCGTCGAAATCGAAATCGCCGCCGTATTCGATTTGCAAAACGCCCTTTTTCTGGATCGTCGCCGAATCGGAAACCGTCGGGCGCACCGGCGAGATATAATCTTCGTCATCGTCCGATTGTCCGAAAGCGAACGACGAAAAAAACAAAAACGCCGCCAAAAGTCCGATAATTTTCACGCTTTCACGCCGCCGATTTGTTTCGTCGTTCATTTTCAGTAATTTATTCAGCTTCAAAAGCCTGAACTCCGGCTTCGGCGACTTCCTGATCCTGTTCGACCGAGCCGCCCGAAACGCCGACGGCTCCGACGACGACACCGCTGCGCTTGAGCGGAATGCCGCCCGCGAAAATAATAATTTTGCCGTGATTGCTGGCGTGAATTCCGAATAAGGGTTCGTTCGGCTGCGCCGCCGCGCCCAAATCTTTCGTCGGCATATCGAACGCCCGCGCCGAATACGCTTTGCTCTGCGCGATGTCAATGCTGCCGAGCCAAGCGTTTTCCATTCGCGCAAAAGCGGTTAAATTGTTGCCCGCGTCAACTACCGCGATGTTCATCGGAACGCCGATTTCTTCGGCTTTCGCCCGCGCCGCCGCGATGACGTGCTGCGCTTCGTCGAGCGAAATGCCGTTTGCCGTCGGGGTCGGTTTAGCTTCTCCAAAAATTTCCATTAAAGTTTTCTCCTAAAAGTTTTATTATCGTTTCACTCCAAAATATGTCCGATTTTTGATGTTCGCAAAAACTCGAAACCGATGCCGATAGATCATTTTTAGTTTGAACCGACGGTTTTGAGTATCGCATCAAACATCGAAAAATTGTAACGAGTGAACTTCCCGATGCGGCAGATTCAATATAAATCGCCGGTAAATAATTTTCCGTCCGATGACCGGCAAACACGCCGGATGCACGAGATTTCCCAACGAATCTTTGGGTTTCGGTCTTAATCGGCTAAAATGTAAATCGGACGAGACAAATAAATGAAACCTGAACGACTAGCGGAGAAACCGACTTCCCAACCGTTGAGCGGCACAACGCTCGAAACAAAAAACGCTGAAAATATAAATGCAGAAGACCTCGAAGCCGCGCCGACTCCGACCGTCGAGGAGTTTTCCGTGTTGGATCTGAATGAGAAAATCGGCTACAAACTCGCCGACCGAATGAATCGCGGCGCGTGGAAAAGCTGGTGGACGTTTTGCCAGAGACATATCGGCTCGCTCTGGATTTATCTGGCGACTTATAATTTGATGAATGTTTACGGTTTGGAAAACGTCGAGCAAACCAGCATCGAAAAGCCGCTTTTACTCGTTGCCAATCATCGCTCATTCTTCGATATGTATACGGTTTCGAGCGTTCTTTTCCGGCGCACGAAGCGTCCGATGAAATTGTATTTTCCCGTTCGCGCTAAGTTTTTTTATGATTCGCCCGTCGGCTGGTTCGTCAATTTCGTGATGGGCTGGTTTTCGATGTTTCCGCCGTTTTTCCGCGAAGACCGGGAAGTGAAAAAACGTGATTTCGACAAGTTTTCGATGCGTCGCCTGATTGACATTTGCTCTCGCGGCGAAGCGCACGTCGTCGGCTTTCACCCGGAAGGCAAGCGCAATCTGTCGAACGACGCATACGAATTACTGCCGGCTCAAACCGGAGTCGGGAAAATTATAATCGCTTCGCGCCCGCAAGTCGTTCCCGTGTTCATCGCCGGTTTGGGCAACGATCTGCCGAAACAGATTTTGGGCAACTGGCGCGGCGGTGAGAAGATTCGCATACATTTCGGCACACCGATTGATTTATCGGAATTTTATAAAAAGACCGACCGCTTGCGAACGCATAAGGAAATCGCCGATCACTTGATGACGAAGATTAAGGAATTAGCCGAACAGGATAGAGTAATGTCAAAACCGTCGGCGATAGCTGGCAATTTAAGTTAGTAAGTAGTCGTTCACAATTATGTTTACCCATATCAATTTGAGTTTTCAGTCATGGATGATATAAGTCTATTTGCCCCGGCATTTAACTGATTACAAGATAGTTAAGTCTAATTGCGAACGACTACTTAATGAGACGAACTTGTCTTTACCATTCGTATAATTGATATTCAGCCGTTCGCTGCCGCAGGCGGTTCTGAACTGTTCCGTCCGTTGATTTAAAATATAAGGGCAAAAACAAGGGAAATGAAAAGAGTAGAAGAAACCGCCGAATCGCCGATTGCGAAAGTCAAACCGTTGCTGGAAATGTCATCGAAACGTCGTCAGGCGGTAACAATCGGCGTGATGACGGGGATGTTCATCGCCGCGCTGGAGGCGACTGTCGTCGGGACGGCGATGCCGACCGTGATCGCTACACTCGGCGGATTAAACCATTACAGTTGGGTGTTTTCCGCCTATCTCGTAACGTCCACCGTAACCGTTCCCGTCTGGGGCAAACTGTCCGATTTATACGGTCGCCGGCTTTTATATCAAATCGGCATCGGCGTTTTTCTCCTCGGAACGCTGCTCTCCGGCTTCTCCGATTCGATGACGCAGTTGATTATCTTCCGCGCTATTCAAGGATTGGGCGCGGGCGCGTTGATTCCGCTCGGAATGACGATTATCGGCGACATTTTTACGCTGGAGGAACGCGCCAAAATGCAGGCGTATTTCAGCGGCGTGTGGGGAATTTCGAGCGTCATCGGTCCGATTGTCGGCGGATTTATCACCGACCGTCTGACGTGGCGTTGGGTGTTCTTCGTCAATCTGCCGATTGGAATTATCGCGGCTTTAATAATGGGATTTGCCTTAAAAGAGCCGAAGGTCAAGGCGAAACCGAAGATTGATTACGCGGGCGCGACGCTTCTGATGGCGGCAATCAGTCTTTTGATGCTGGCGATGGTCGAGGGCGGCGGCAGCGTCGAGGCTCTCTTCGCGCCGCGCAATTTGCTGATCTTCGCCGTTTCGATCATTCTGCTGCTGCTGTTCGCGCTCGTCGAAAAACGCGCCGCCGATCCGATCATTCCGTTTGAGTTGTTCCGTAATCGGATGGTTTCCGTCTCCGTCGGCGCGGGTTTTCTGGCGGGCGTGGCAATGTTCGGCGCGATTTCGTTTATTCCGCTGTTCGCGCAAGGCGCGTTGGGCGCGACGGCGACCGAAGCCGGTTCTTTGTTGACACCACTAATGCTCAGTTGGATCTCGATGTCCATCGTCGGCGGACGTTTGATTTTGAGAACGGGTTTTCGCCCGATTACCATCGTCGGTTTCGCCCTGATGACCGTCGGCTTCGTGCTGCTGGCAGGATTTCAGCCGGACACGCCGCGTTTCTGGCTTTATGTTGATTTGATTTTGATCGGGATGGGTTTGGGTTTAACGATGCTGACGCTTTTGATCGCCGTTCAGCAAGCCGTCGAACGCACGAAACTCGGCGTGGCGACTTCGCTTAATCAGTTCTCCAGAGCCATCGGCGGCGCGTTCGGCGTGGCGGTGATGGGCGTAGTTCTGACGGCGGGTTTGGCAAGCGAGCTAAATAAAGTCGCGCAAACCGGCAATCAATTTCTCTCGCCGCAGCAAGCCGCCGAATTCGCTTCAAACCCGAACGCGCTGATCGAACCGCAGGCGAAGGCGAGTTTGCCGGCGGAAACACTCGAAATTCTACAGAATTCGATGGCGATTTCGATTCATCGCGTTTTCTGGGTCGCCGCTGTCCTGTCCGCGATGGCGTTCCTGGTCTCGCTTCTTTTGCCCAAGGAGAACGCCGGACAAATTCACGAAACCGGCGGCGATGTCGGCGAGAAAACTTTGATGGCGCAGCAGACGACCATCAACGCGAGAAATCAACCCGACTGCCGAAAGTGAACGGAAGATTTAGTTTCAAAGGGATTTTGTCGGTTTAGGTTGAACTTAGTCGTCGGAATTCGGCGGACATTTTCAAACCTCTCGAAAAATGTTCGAGACGACTTCTGAAAACTCGAAATTTACTTTTTTCCGCCCAAATCCACCGCTCGTTGGTAAGCCGCGTAAATCGCTTTCGACAAAACCGTTCGCAAGCCGCCTTTTTCCATTTGATAGATGGCTTCGGCGGACGTGCCGCCGGGCGATGTGACCATATTGCGGAGTTCCGCCGGATGTTTGTGCGATTCGATGGCAAACAAAGTCGAGCCGAGCATCGTCTGTTGGACTAATTCTTTGGAAACTTCACGCGAGAATCCGAGATGCACGCCCGCGTCGGTCATCGCTTCCATCATCATAAAAATATACGTCGGACCCGTCGCGCTCAAAGCCGTCGCCATATCAATCTGCCGTTCGTTTTCGACGTAAATCTCTTTGCCCAAAGCCGTCAGAAGTGTTTTGATCTGCGCTTTCTGCGCGTCGGAAATCGCTTCGGCGCACGTCCACGCCGTCATTCCCGCGCCGATTTGCGACGGCGTGTTCGGCATCGTGCGAACGATCATCCGATTATTTAACGCTTCGGAAATCGTCTCGACGGTCGCGCCCGCAACGATGGAAACGACGATCTGCGACGGTTTCACCGCGTCCTTTATTTCCTGTAAAACGCCGCCGACGCGCTGCGGTTTGACGCAGAGAACGATCATCGAATCGGTGTCGGGCAGCGAGGCGACGGCTTTGAAATTATCTTCGTAAATCTCGATTTCATACTTCGATTTTAATTCGGCGCGGCGATTCCGACGCGGATGTGAAGCGGCGATTTGCTCTTTGCGGACGAGACCGCGCCGCAGCATTCCGGCAACCATTGATTCCGCCATCACGCCGCAGCCGATAAAGGCGAGGCGCGTATTTTCGAGAAGGTTTTCAGCGTTCATAATAAATCGTTTACGGTTTGTCGAAATCGAAAGACGGCGTTTTATTGGCTTTGATCTGCTCCTGCCACAACTTTAAAGCCTTTTTTTCGACGGCGTATAAATCTGGATAGTTTTTAAAATTCGCTAGGCTTTCGCACAGTTTCAGATATTCCGAGACAACGGATTTTTCGCCTTTCTCGAAAAGTTTTTTGGCGAGTTCGGTATCAACCTTCGAGAGGGAATTGTGTTCGTCGCGCAGCGGCGCACGAATGGCGATCAACAAATAATCCTTCGCTTTCGCCGCATCGTTTTTGTGCAGGGCGACTAAACCTAAGACGATGTTGCCGGTGTGCGTCGCCGTTTCAAAACCCGCTGCGCTGCCGTTTTGCCCGAAATCCAAAATCAGTTCGGTGGCAAGTCGTTCGGCGCGGTCGAATTCGTCCAGCCGGTAAGCCGTTGCGGTTAAGGTTATCAGCAGTGCCAATCGTTTTTCGGTGCGTTCTTCGGAACGCTCTTTTTTCAGTAAAGCCAAAGCGTCCGCGCCGCTTTCAAATTCTTTGCGCCGATTGTCTCTGATCGTCTCCGGTTTTTCGTCTTTGGCGAAATTGTCGCCCCGATTGCGGTAAATCTGATTGAGCGACAGCGGCAGTTCGTAATCGTCGGGATTGGTTTTTCTGCCGTCGAGCAGCATTTTTTCGGCAGCGTCCGGCTCGGAATGGCGAATGAATTCCGCCGCGTTCAGACGGATTCGAGCGTTGTTCGGGTTCGTTTCGATTTGCTTGAGCCACTCGGTTTTCAAGGTTTTATATTCCGGCTGGTCGGCGTTGAATTTCGTCCAGTCAAATCTGCCGATCACTTCGTAATCGCTCATTTCCGGGCGATTACGCACGAACCACAAGCGATTCGCCGTTCGTCCGGCTTCTTTGGCGGGCGACGGTTTGACGCGGAAATCGTCGTAATAGCGAACGAGCTGCTGACGAATTTCAAAATCATTCGGCTTGATTTTCAGTTGAGTCTCCATCTGCACGATTTGGCGGGCGGACAACAGTTTGTTTCCGATTTTCCCCTCGAACTGTTCGCCGATCATCTCTTCAAAACTCTTCGGGCGCGGCGGATTTTTAACGACTTTGCCGCGATTTTGACGACCGACGGCGACATTGGCGCGATATTTTATTTCGCTGTTGAAGCCTTCGACCATTTTGTTGATTAACTCGCGGAACTGCGGATATTCAATCGCCGAAATCACGTCTTTCGAGATGACGAGTTCGCGCAACGCTTCGATTATGCCGTCGTCGTTCGATTTGAAATCAAAACGAAAACTACCGAGCGTATTTTTGAAATCAAACGCTTCGGGAAGTTTCTCGACCGTGATGCCTTCGGGCAGTCGAATCGTGAAATTTTCCCGAATCCGCGTCGCGCCCATCGTCAAATTCGTGCGGCGTTTCTCGGCTTTGGCGTAGGCTTCGAGTTCGAGCATATTAACGATGTTGATGCCGGTCGGGACGCGAAACGAACCGCTTGAATTAAACGCCGTGAAATTGTTCTGCTCGACTTCCATCTCGACCTCGAACGGTTCGCCGACTTTGAACGAATCGGCGATTTTCAAAATTCTGCCCGTGCCGTCAATGCCGTAGTAGCCGAGCAGCAGTTTGACGAAAGTTTCCGAGCTTTTTTGTAAATACGAGTTGGCGAACAGCGGGCGAAAAAGAATTTCGGAGCGTCCCTGATAAGTGTTTTTCGAGACGGCTTTCAAACTGCCGTCGGCGGCAAAGTTGATGTCAATTTTGCTTAAAAGCTGGCTGTCTTCGGGTTTTCCGGCGGGAACTTTGATGACTCCGTTCTTCGCGCCCGCCAGAAACGCTTTTTTGCCGACGATCTGCTGCGGAATCAAGCCGAGCCGCGTGTTCGGGGCGGTCGCGTCGGCGAATAAATCCAGACTCGGAACATACAGAATCGCGTGGTTAAAAAATCCCGGCACGGCGACTTCGGGAAACCATTCGGTCAAGTCCGAGCGAATAATCACCGGATAACTCTCGATGTTTTTCGCCTTCAAAAGCGCGTTCAGCAAGGTCGTATAATCTTTGCAGTCGCCGTAGCGGTTCGCCAGAATCTGCGCCGCGTCGTGCGGAATCCAGCCGCTGCGGTCAAGCACGACCGACAAATAACGGACGTTTTTATTCGTCCATTCGTAAATCGCCGCGGCTTGCGCCGAAGGTTCTTTGAGGTTTTTCGTAATCTCGTCCGCCAAAGCCTGGATTTCCGGCGTAACCGTTGATTTTTTCGCGGCTTCCGTCCAATATGCCGCGCCGAGTTCCTCGTAATTTTTGAAACTCGTCACCGCGACTTTCGGACACGCTTCGTAAAAATCGAACATCGGCGCATCAATTTCGGCGGCGGGCGTGTTTTCCTTCGTCCAACGCCAGCGCGACCTGCCGTTTTCATCGGCGATTTTCCCGCCCGCCAGATCAACCGCCTGCGTGTAAAGCGGGAAATCTTCGGGAGCGTTAAAATTGACTTCGATTGATTTCCATTCGTAAACCGTCGGGAAAACTTCGATGTCGTCAAAATGATCGGCGAAATAAGGTTTGGTCGTCAACAGCCGAATTTTAACCAGAGTCGCGTCGCCGACTATAATGCCGGGAAATTTGATTTCAATCAGTTTGAGCGAAGAAAACGCTGGTGCGGCTTCGGCTTGCGCGGTCGGTTTAATTTGAATCGCCGATGCCGGAACGGGAATTTTCGTGCCGTCCGCCTTCAAAATCCGCGCGTCCAGAACTTCGATTTGCTGCAAATCGCCGTTGAAAACTCGCTCGAATTTGGCGTTTTTCTCCAGCCCGATTTCCGAAGTCAAACGCTGTATGACTTCGAGAGTCTGCGCCGCCGTGCCGTCCGCGTTGATGTCGGTCGTCGTGGCGTATCGCTCGAAAATTACGCCGAGCGTCAGCAGCTTCGGCGCGGCTTTCGGCGATTCGTCGAGCCTTTGAACAATTTCGAGGCGTTTGGTTTTAACGCGGCGCGGCGAGCGCGTCTGCCCGTAAAACGAAACGGTGAGCGCGAAGATAATCAACACCGTGTAATTCAGGTTTTTCATATTTGCTGCTTCGGACGATTTTTGAAATCTTTTCGGACGCGAGTTTTAAGTTTAGAAGTAATGACCGGAAAAAACATTATTCAGCGTATTTCATCGGGCGACGAATTTCAAGCAATCGAACGATTGATTATTCGTAACTCAGAGCTTCGACCGCATCGAGTCGTGCGGCTTTCAAAGCCGGATAAAGTGCGCCGAGTGCGCCGCCGATCAAGCCGACGACGAGAACGATGGCTAAAACCGTCGGACTGATTTCGACTTCGAGCGTTGTAACTCTCGTCAGCACGAATCGCAGAATAACCGTCAGAATAATGCCGCCGATGATGCCGAAAAAGCTGATTAAAATCGCTTCCTGCGCGATAATCCAGCCGATGGCGGCGTTGCTCATTCCGAGCGATTTCATAATCCCGATTTGTCTGGTGCGTTCGGTGACGGTCGTATACATCGTCAGCAAAACGACGAGGGCGGAAATCGCCGCCGCGACACCGATAAAGACGTTTAAGAAAACATTCAGTGCGGGAACGCTCGACATATAAAGCTCCTCCAAATCTTTGGTCAGGAGAATTTGATTGTCGCTGAAAGTTTTGTGCAGAGTTTCGGCGACCGCTCCCGGCGCGAAACCTTCTCGAACTTTTATCAAAAACGCCGAGGCTTTGCCGTCGCCGCCAAGCTGCTTCTGCATTGTGAGCAGCGGAATTTTGACTCGCGCTCCGGCGGCGGGTTCATAAGTGCCGACGATGGTGAAATCGCGCTCATATAAATTTAATTTGTCGCCGATTTTGATTTTCTTCTGCCTTTGCCAGCCGGTATCAATAATTGCTTCGTCTGCGCCATCGGCTAATTTGCGTCCTTCGACGATGTTTAATCCCGCGATTCCGGCGTATTCATCGAAATTAACACCGTCGAGCAGACGGCTGCCGGTGTTGCTATCTCCGGCGGAAACGGAGTTTTGAGCAATCGGCGCGGCGATTTTCACGCCTTCGATTTTTTCCAAATCCGCTTTGAGCGAAACCGGCAGACGAAACGATTCCGAACCGCTCAAACCGAGCGTCCCCGAAGCGCGAAACATTATCTCCGCGCCGACGTTCGCTTCCCGATGCCCGCGTTCGCGCATCGAACCGTTGGTCAATCCGACCGTGAAAACGATTAGCAGAACGCCGACCGCGATGCCCAAAACGCTGACGAAAGTTCGCGCCGGACGGTGCAACATATTTGAAAAAACGAGATTGTTCATACGTTTCAAATTACGAATCTCAAATTACGAATTACGAATGTCGGAAGACTTTCTTCAACTTAAAATTCGTAATTTATATCATTACGGTTTCGCCTGCGCCGTGTTCGTGTTCGCGCCGGCAATCTGATTTTGGGCGGCAGCTTCGTTTTTGATTTCTTCGAGCGATTTCCAGCCGGCTTTTTTCAACAGATCAATTGCAAAACTAATCGGGATCGCCATATTCGCCGCCGTGCTTTCGGTAAATACGCCGAAATTGACACCGATCACTCTGCCGGTCTGCCCGAAAAGCGGCGCACCCGAACCGCCTTCCGCCGTCTTCGCGTCGTGGACGATTCTTCGCGTGTCCAAATCGGTGATCGCGCCCTGCGTCGTCAAAGGAACGATTTTGCGCGACTGCGCTAAGAAATTTATCAGCCCTTGGCGCGAGCCGCCGAAACGCGAGTTGATTGATTTGGCTTCGTTGTCGTCAACCATCGCCAATAGTCGGTCAGGTCCGTTCGGATAACCCATCGTGACGACGGTTTTGCCAACCGAAGCCGTGTCTTTATTGGTTTCGAGCGGCAGAACCGGAATATCCGGCGACACCAGTTCGGCATCAATCTGACCAATCGCCAAATCTTCGCGTCCGCCGAGCCGCTGAACTTTTAACGGAAACGGCTGCGGGAAATTCGGAAAATACACGACCAGCCGTTTGACTCGCGCCCGACCTTTGGCATCGGTCAGCATCTGCTTGACCAAATCGTCTTCTTCCCAGGGCTGCACGACGTGGCGATTCGTAACGATGAAACCGTTGCCGACGTGAAAACCCGTGCCGATAAAATCATACTCGACCGTGCTGCCGTTGCCTTCGGTCGTCAAAGTCAAAGGCTGCGGCGGCGCGTTCCTCCCTTCTTCGGACGTTTGCTCGGAAGGTTCGTAAGGACTCGGCTGAAACGCCTGCGGGTCGGGATAACGCAAAGGCTTGCCGGTTTTTTTATCAACCAGATCGTAAACGCCGACGATTAAACAAACGCCGTTGCCGTATTCGACGCGCAGATTCGGGGCGAGCGAGACGCTTTTGATGATGTCCTTGTTCGATTTGTCCAATTGTCCGAGCTGTTGATTATTTTGAACGAGCTGTTCCTGCAATTGCCTGACGACCTGCGCCTGTTTTTCGGCTAATTCGCGGGTTCTTTGCAGTTCGTTGTTGTAGGAATTGCCGAGATAAAAGATGCCGCCGAGCGACGCGAGAACGATTGCCAGCACAATCAATTTCGTCGCCCAACTGATCTCGCGTGAAAGCTCGCGGACGAATTCGCGCAAGAAGGCTTTGGCATCGTCGCGTTTCGGCGAAACGGCGGATTCGAGCGCGGCGGATTCGATAAACGGTGCGATGTGCGGTTCGCGGTTCGTCGTAATCAAAGACGCTTTTGAAGCAAGGGAAAAAAACGAAAAGGAAATATCGGCGTTCGGAATTGCAATCGTATCGCCGTCTTTGATCGGCGCAAAACGATGAATCGGAACGCTGTTCAGGGTTAGATTCAGCGACGGCTGAAAATTCAAAACGCGATACACTCGGTCGGACAATTCGAGTTCGAGCCACACGCCCGACGCGGCGATTTTCTCGGTGCGGATTTCCAGGTCGCACGTTTCGTCCGTGCCGAAGCGAATGTTTTCTTCCGAAAACAACTCCGTGCGCTTTTCCCCGCCCGCCGAAACGTGAATGATAATACCGACTGCCATTTTTTACCTGAAATTTGAGACCGCGCCCATTTTTAACGCAAAGGGAATTTTATCACAGTTGAGAACTGAAAATCGTCGTGCGATTGTCGGTTGGAAAATTGACCTGAAAAAAGCGAAACGCCGAAATTTTCAAATCGGCGTTTCGCTTCTCTAAATCGAGTTCGCTCAAATTCGTTCGTGAGTAAGCTCGTTTGATTCAAGCGATTTTTTATTTTTTCGAGTTTTTAGTCAAAAGCTCGGCTAAATCCACATAAAATTGCGGCGCAGTCAGCAAATCCGCCGCCGATTCAAGTTTGCTCGGCTTGGATTGAGAAACATCGGCGATGTTCTTTTGCGCCGCCGAATTTTTTGTATTTTTTGTTCTGATGTTTTCGATAATTCCCGGCGCAGACCGCACCAGCGCGGCGACCTTCTTTTTCTCGAACTTGAACGTCATCGAAGCCTGCACCGCTTTGAACGAATTGAACAAATCGTAAAAGATGTCTTTGCCGACTTGGTAACCGGCAAATTCAAACGTGCTGTCGGCTTCGGAATTGGTTTCCGCATCGGCTTTGGCGTTGTCTGGTGCCGATAGATTGCCGACGATTTCCTTGTAGAATCCGACCGACATCGAAACGTCGTTCGTCGCCTTGTCGCCGTCGTAATTGACCGAACCGTAGATGTTGATGTCTTTGGTCAAATTATCGTAAAAGGAAGATTCGGAAACCTTCGGCGCGGCGGCGTTCGCGCTCATTTTGGCAGCCTGAGCAAAAAATTGACCGGTCGCTTTTGAATTGATGACAAAAACGAACAGCGAATTTTGAGCCGCGCCGAGCATTTCCAAAACCTTTTGATTTTTATAATTCGCGTCGCGTTTGAGAAACGGCGCGACGGTTTTCTCGAACCCGACGACCATCGTTTTATCGTCCAAAAATCCGATTGCCAGATTCGGTATCGTTTCCTTCGCCGCCGGTTCTTTGTCCGGCGATTTTTCGGCGTTCGGTTCGTCGAATTTCGTCATATCAATAACGAGCATCTGTTTGCCGTTAACGGTTTCTCTGCGCTCGGATTTTTTCAGAGTTTCATAAAAACTCGTCGGTTTCGGTTTAACGACCGGAGCGGTTTCGGCGATTTCGGGCAGCGTCTCCGTCTGAAAATTCAGCGATTCGAGACGGCTTTGCAGTGTGCCGTGCAGATTATCCAAACCTTCGGCGAGAACTTTCAATTCGGCGGTTTTCGCCGCCTTGGTCGCGGGCAGTTTGCCGAGCGAGGCGAGCGTTGCATCAAGTTCGGAAGTCGCATCGCCGCTTGAATCAGCGGTTGCCGCGATTCCATCGCCGGTCGCCGGTTCCATCGCCGCGAGCAGCGATTCGAGTTTTTTGGCGTTGGCGTGTTTCTTCTCGAAAGCCGGATAAATGCCTTTCGATTCTTTCGTGATGGCGGCGAGTTTCGCAGTTCGCTGCGCGTCGTCCAAAGTTACGGCGTTCCAGCGATTGAGCAGTTTTATCGAAGTTTCGCGCAGCGTCTGCATCTCCGTATCTGACTGTAAAACGCTGATTATTTCCTTCAAATCGTCGCTGACAAGTTGGTTTTTCGCTTTGAGAGCAGAAACGGATTCCGCGCTCGCCGCGAGTTTCGGCAGTGCGCTTAGTTTAGCTGAAACGTCTTGGGTCTTTTTCAAAGCGTCCTGAAATTTCTGCGTCGCCGCCGAAATTTTTTCCGGCGCGGCTTTGTCGAACTTAAAAGCGCGAAAACTTTTGAAATTGTCCATAAATTCGCGCGACGCGGTTTGTTCGTCCTTAAAGTTCGTTATCAAATCAATTTTCCGACTCCAATCGTCGAGCAGATTGGCGTTGGAATCCGTCGTGCGGACGATTGCCGTAAATTCCGAGTCGGTCAGAAAATCCTTTGAATTATCGGACGGCAGCTTAAATCCGGCGGCGATTTGCCTGATTTGATAAGGATTAACTCCCAATTGATTTTCGACGGTTTTCATCAAATTTTTCAGATGCTCGATTTTTTTCGCATCCTGACTCAGCAGACTCGTCGCGGCGACGTTAAAAGTCCGGTCGAAATCCATCGTAACCACCACGTCCGAATCAGGCAGCATCGCTGCCGCGTCGAGCATTTCAGAATTGACCGCCGCCGATTGACGGGAAGCAAAAAAACAAGCCAGCGTCAGCAGCAAAGCCGCCGACAGAAAAAAAACAGTATATTTTTTCAGCATATAATTTTTTGGAGTAAATGGAATTCGGGGAAAACCACGCCATTTATACCACAGATTCACGAGGAATTGACAACTTGAATTGAACCTGCGACAGATTTTCGTCGCCTTCAGTTTCCGAGACGCAATCCTTTGAGCCTCAACCCTGCTGTTTGATCTTGCGACTGAAGGCAGACCGATGCGGAAATTTAGAGAATCAGCGTTTTATTTTCAAGGTAATTTCTAAAAATAAAAGCCGTGAAATTCGACTTCACGACTTTTATTTTCAGTTTCGGCTAAAAGGTCATTCAAGCTGATTTCGCGGCGGCTTCCATTTCGGGTTTCCAACGCAAAACAGGTTTCCGCGCCGCCGTCGCTTCGTCGAGTCGTCCGATGCGCGTCGTGTGCGGCGCGTCAATGACGAGCTGCGGATTTTCCTGCGCTTCTTGGTTGATGTCGCGCATCGCTTCGATAAATGCGTCCAAATCTTCTCTGCCGACGGATTCGGTCGGTTCCATCAGCATCGCGCCTTCAACGATGAGCGGAAAATAAATCGTCATCGGATGAAAACCGTAATCAATCAGGCGTTTGGCGATGTCTAAAGTGTGAACGCCTTTGCGCGATTGTTTTTTATGCGAAAAAACGACTTCGTGCATCGGGTCGGCGGCGAACGGTTTATCGAAATCGTCGGCGAGTTTGACCGCTAAATAGCGGGCATTCAAAACGGCGGCTTCGGTCGCTTCGCGCAAGCCTTCCGCGCCGTGCGTGTAAATGTAGGACAATGCCCGAATCATCATTCCGAAATTGCCGTAGAAGGCTTTGACGCGCCCGATTGATGCCGGACGATTAAAATCTAATTTGTAAGTTTCGTCCGTTTTGACGACTCGCGGAGTCGGCAGAAACGGTTCGAGTTCCGCCGTGCAGCAACACGGACCGCAGCCCGGACCGCCGCCGCCGTGTGGAGTCGAAAATGTTTTGTGCAGATTCAAATGAATGACATCCACGCCGAAATCGCCCGGACGCGCCACGCCGACGAGCGCGTTCATATTCGCGCCGTCCATATAAACGAGTCCGCCTGCGTTATGAATTTCGGCGCAAATCTCTTTGATGTTCTTCTCGAAAATTCCGACGGTGTTCGGATTCGTCAGCATTAAACCGGCGATTCCGCCCTGTTCGCAGAGCGATTTGAGATGCTCCATATCGGTCAGACCTTCGGCGGTTGATTTGACGGTTTTGACCGAAAAACCAGCCATCGCCGCCGATGCCGGATTCGTGCCGTGCGCCGAATCGGGAACGAGCATCACGCGGCGATTCTTTGATTCTTCGCCGTCGCGTTCGTCTAAAAACGCCCGAATTAGCATCACGCCCGTCATTTCGCCCTGCGCTCCGGCGGCAGGCTGCAAAGTTACGCCGGGAAGTCCGGTGATTTCCGCCAAATCCGTCTGCAAATCGTAGATCAATTTTAATGCGCCCTGCGATTCCTGTTCGGGCGCGAGCGGATGAAGTCCGGTAAATCCGCCGATGCGCGCCGTTTTTTCGTTCAGCCGCGAGTTGTATTTCATCGTGCAGCTTCCCAAGGGATAAATGCCGAGATCAATCGAATAATTCCACGTCGAAATGCGCGTAAAATGCCTGATTACATCAACTTCCGAAACCTCCGGCACGCCTTCCAAATCGTCGGTGCGGCGCAACTCCAACGGTAAAATATCGTCGAGATTAGTCGTCTCGACATCGAGTTTCGGTAAACGATAGCCGACGCGCCCGGTTTGCGAGCGGTCGAAAATCAATCCTTCGTTTTGGCTTAGGTGCTGGGTAACTTTTTTAATGCTCATTTGTTTTTATAAAACTGAATTCAAACCTTCAACTAAATTATCAATTTGCACTTTCGTCGCCGTTTCCGTCGCGCAGACTAAAAAGTCATTCGGGAAATCCGAATAATGCCACGACAAAGGCAGTCCGCCGATGATGTTTTTCTCGACGCGCAATTTCTCCAAAATTTCATTAGCGTTACGCGGTGCGCGAACGGTAAATTCGTTGAAGGTCGGCGATGAAAAGGGAATCGAAAAACCCGAAATTTCCGCGATTCTCTTTTTCGCGTAAGCCGCCTTTTGCGCGTTTTGGACGGCGACTTCCTGCAAGCCTTTTTTGCCCATCGTTTCCATATAAATCGTTGCCGCAAGCGCGATCAAACCTTGATTGGTGCAGATGTTCGAGGTGGCTTTGTCGCGGCGAATGTGCTGTTCGCGGGTGGCTAAAGTCAGCACGAAACCGCGTCTGCCGTTTTTGTCGTAAGCGATGCCGACGAGTCTGCCGGGCATCTGGCGGACATATTTCTCCTGACAGGCGAAAAGTCCTAAATGCGGTCCGCCGAACGACATCGGGATTCCGAAACTCTGACCCTCGGCGACGACAATATCCGCCCCGCACGCGCCGGGCGATTTTAAGAGTCCGAACGAAATGGCTTCGGTAATGACGACGATAAACAACGCACCGACGGCGTGGGCTTTATCCGCCAGCGACTGCAAATCTTCGACACAGCCGAAAAAGTTCGGCGACTGAACGACGAACGCGGCGGTTTTATCGTCGAGTTTGCTTAAATCATCATCTAAAACTCTGCCGGTCGTCTGATCGAAATGAACGGTTTCAATTGTCAGATCGCCGTGCTGCGTGTAAGTCTTGCCGACTTCCAGGTATTCCGGGTGAACGGTTTGCGCGATGACGATTTTGTCTTTGCGTGTGACGCGCTGCGCCATCAAAAACGCTTCCGCCATCGCCGTCGAACCGTCATACATCGAGGCGTTGGCGACATCCATTCCGGTCAACTGGCAAACGAGCGTTTGAAACTCGAAAATATATTGTAGTGTTCCCTGCGAAATTTCCGGCTGATACGGCGTGTAGCTCGTAAAAAATTCGCTGCGCTGAATCAGATAATCAACAACGGTCGGCGAAAAATGCGAGTAAACGCCCGCGCCTAAAAACGAAGGCTTGGTCGTCGCCGTATTGCGCGCCGCGAAATGTTCCATCGCGCCGATTACTTCCGATTCGGCAAGCGGATCGGTAATTTTCAGCGCACGATTTAACTGCACGTCCTGCGGAATCGAACGAAACAATTCGCTCGCCGTGTTCAAGCCGACGATTTTTAACATCTCGCCGCGCTCTTCGGGTGAATTTGGTATGTAACGCATAATTTAATAATTGATGATGAATAATTGATAACGGAAAAAATATTTGTCCATTATCAGTTGCTCATTATTCAGTGCTTTGTAGGTATTCCTCGTATTCGGCGGCGTTCAGCATCGCATCTGCTTCGCCCTGATTTTTCATTTTGACTTTAATCATCCACGCCGCGCCGTATGGATCGGTGTTGACGGCTTCGGGCGTGTCGTTGAGAGTTTCGTTGACTTCGACGACTTCGCCCGCAATCGGCGTAAAAATTTCCGAAACGGCTTTCACCGATTCGACCGAACCGAACGCCTCGTGCGATTCCAAAGAGTCGCCGACTTTCGGCAACTCGACATAAACGACATCGCCGAGCGCGTGCTGCGCGTAATCGGTAATGCCGACCGTCGCCGTGTCGCCGTCAACCTTTACCCATTCGTGATCTTTGCTGTAATGTAGATTTTCTTGAACATTTGCCATAATTTTGATTTTAAGTTTTAGATTCTTACCGCCGATGTTGATCTATTCTTATGATAATTTTCTTTTTCAATATCTGTCTCTTCCGAGTTTTTCCCGCTCCCGAACCTTTGGCGGCGGCGGCGGCGGCGTATAAACCAAATGTCCGACGTAATTCAGCCACGAGGAAATATAAACCATATTCGGGTTGGCGTAGGTAGCTTTTCCAGTGACAATCGGAAAACCCGCTTCCGTGAAAGCCCTTGAAACTAATTCCGAGCAGAAAAACTTCTTATCGGCATTTTTGTCTTTAGCATTTTCATATATTTGTGTAGCCACAAAAGCACACGGGGCTAAAGTAGCAGGAATCAAAATTGAACAACCGACTCCAGCTGACACTTTGCCCGTGCTGCCAGACATTCCCGAACCGGCGGCTCCGTAATAATCGTATGGAAGTTTATCGAATTTACGAGCAGCGGCGACAACTTTATCTTGGTCTGCCGCATTGGTCAATCCTTTGCGCCGCATTACAATGGCAACCGTAGCATCTGCGTGTTTTAGTGCTTCTTCCCAAGTATGGACAATTACGTTGGGAGCGATAGCCTCAATAACCGTGTTGTATTCAGTAACTAGCATTGTGTGGCTAATAATCGAATTAATTGCGTTTCTAATTCCTATAGACTCAAGCGCACTGCTGGTTGTGAAAATGACATCGGCTTTAGACAATTGACTAAATTGCACCATCGTTGGCTCTGGCATACAAAATTATCCTCCTTACTGATTTAAGTATTACTGTGGTTTACTTCCTTGCCACTCAATTTTGCTACAATCAAGCGATATCTCGCTCCGAATCTTTAATCGAACGAAAACGCGGTCGCTGGGAAATTTAGTCTCCGAGTAATCGGGAACTCCATTCAGTATTTTCACTTTCCCCTTTCTATGAAGCTGAGGTCCATTACTGGTTCTGCTAACTTCTAATTCATATATTTCTCCTCTGTCATCAAATAGTAATGCTTCAATTCTAGTGACTCTACCATCTACTAAATTAAGAGTTTTCCCGTCGCCTTCCGCATATCTGCCTTCTTCATATTCGCTATATCCAAGACTAATCCAATTTGTTGAACCCAGAGGGCTTAATGGTTTAGGAGGAACAACTTCAACCCATTCCGAACCAATCACAACCGGACCCGAAATCGTCTGCGGCGGAATCGGCACAAACGGCATATTCCGGTAATAAAAATCACAACCGCTCGAAACAAAAGCTAATACTGCCAAGACAAAAACGAATTTGATATTCTTGATATTCATAACTTCCTTTAGTGTCTGTTGTTGCTCATTGATACACTTTACTGAATTTGAACGAATTTCACTTTTTATTTGCTCTGGATATTACCAAAGAAAACGACAAGTTTATTAAGGATAAAACGAATCCGACAAATCCAACCATAAAAGGCGATAACAGATGTCCGACGGCTTCGACATTAATTACTCCGCGATTGTTAAAATACCATCAAAGACAAAATAACAGCCAAAAGATGTTCGTAAAAACTATAGATTTTTTCAAAGAACTGAAATCCTCGTTCAACAATACCGAACAAACGCCGTTCAAGAATCCGACACTGATTCCGACAATCAAATCCAATGCGAGAACAGGCAACAAATTTGAGAAATCTGATGTAAAAGCACTCCAATTACTATATGTTCCATCTCTGTAGTTGCCGATAAAATCGAACAGAGCCAAATGTAAAAAGAATATCGAACCGGCAAAAAAGAAAACCTGAAAATAAAAATAATTTATTTTTTTCATATCAGGTATCTGCAATCACTTTATTTCTCTCTTTTATAAAACGGCGTCGGCACAATCGTCGCCGCTAAATGCCTGCCTCTGACATCAATTTTAATTTCCTGACCGATATTTGCAAACTCGGGCGGGACGAAAGCCAAGCCGATGTTTTTCTTCAAATAAGGCGCGGGCGAACCGGAGGTTACGACACCGACTTTTTCGTCGTTGATGTAAACTTCGTGTTCGTCGCGGGCGATGCCTTTGTCGAGCATTTCAAAACCGACGAGCTTTCGTTTTAAGCCGTCTTCTTTTAGTTTGGCGAGCGCGTCGCGTCCGAGAAATTCGGTGTTCAGCTTGCAAATCCAGCCTAAATTGGCTTCGAGCGGCGTTATTTCGTCGGAGATTTCGTGTCCGTAGAGCGACATCGCCGACTCCAACCGCAAAGTGTTTCGCGCCGCTAGACCACACGGCAAAATTCCGGTTTCCGTGCCGTATTTACCGAGTCCCAGAAACTTATTCCAAAGCTGCGCGGCGTATTTTTTGTCGGCGTAAATTTCAAAACCGTCTTCGCCCGTGTAACCCGTTCGGGAAATTATCGAATCAACGCCGTCAACTTTGCCAACGGTGAAATGATAATACTTGATGTCGCCCAAGTTTTCGTCGGTCGTCTGCTGCACAATCGAAAGCGCGTCTTTCCCCTGCACGGCGATTTGGCAATAATCCGCGCTGGCGTTGGTTAAAGTAATCGCTTCGTCGGCGACGTGGGACGTGATCCAATCCCAATCTTTTTCCGTCGTTCCGGCGTTGACGACTAATAATAATTTGCCTTCGTCAAAACGATAAACCAATAAATCGTCAACCACCGTCCCGTCTTCGCGGGTTAACGCCGAATAATGCGCTTGTCCGTCAACCAGTTTCGTAACGTCGTTGGTCGTCAACTTATCAACGAACTTGATTGCATCTTCGCCCTCGACGTAGATTTCGCCCATGTGAGAAACGTCGAAAAGCCCCGAATGCGTTCGCGTGGCGAGGTGTTCGGCGATCACGCCTGCCGTGTATTGAACCGGCATTTCCCAACCGCCGAAATCAACCATTTTTCCGCCCAATTTTCGGTGGTCGGCATTGAGCGGTGTTTTCTTCAAATTTTTATCGGACATAATTTAGAAGTGTAAATGAAAAAAACTAACACTCACAAGCGATGAGTGTCAAAAATTAAGTGATAAGATTTTTTTCTTTGGAAAGGCTGAGTTTCTAATTCGATAAAAAGATTCAGTTCGGTTGCCGAGATTTCTCCGCTTCCTTTTCCGCATCTCTTTGAATTTTTTTGATTTCCTTCGGCGATAATTTCGGGACTTTGGCGGAGGCTTCGATGATTTGATTGCAGAAGTCAATCGCGCCGAGAATCACGCCGCGTTCTTTTTGGTCGGCGGCTTGATCAATCTGCGTTTTGAGTTCGGGAATAAAGCGGTTTGCGCCTTCGGCGAGAATGTTGACGGCGACGGGAAGCAGTTTGTTTTTCACGTCGTGCGCGGCGATGTCGTCAACTTTGCTGATCGTTTCGTCGAGTATCTCTTTGATGTCCCGAAGCAGTTCCGAGCGCGTTCCTTTCGGCAGTGCGCCCCATCTTTCCGTATCTTTTTGAACTTGTTTGGCGTTCGACGAATCGTTATTTAAAACCATAAACCGCCGGTCAATCGCTTTGATATAGATTTCCATCCGGCGGTCAACCGATTGCTCGTCGCGGATCAATTCGATTTCCATCGCCGTCAGGTGATCGCGCCTCTGAGCGAAAACGGATTCGGTCGAGAACATCCGGAGACAGACGAGCAAAGTTAAAAAAACGAAAGCGAATTTCAGGTTATTTTTCATTATCGTTGTTGGGCAAGACGGTTTCGCCGAACAGCGGTTCGACGGCTTTGGTGCGGGCTTCGCGGACGTATTTTACTAATCTTCGGACGTAAGGCTCATACTCCGGCGGCAAATCGCGGCGAATCAATTCGAGCCGCGTGATGTATTTTCGCAGACTGATTTCGATGCGCTTAAAATTATTCAAAACCTTTCCGCTGCCCGCGTTGTTTCTGCTCAAAAAGTTCAAAGTGTCGTCCATCAGCGCGCGAAATCCGCCGAGTTCGTCGAACATCGGGCGAAAATCCTCTTTCATTTTGAAAGTTTCGGCTTTCAACAACCGCGCTTCCATCAATTCCAAAGTCAAAACGGTGCGTTTTTTGATGTCGCTTTGGGCGGCGAGACCGGATTTTTCCTCTTTGGACAGAAGTCTGAGCGGCGGCGGAACTTCTTTCTGTGGTTCTTGGGTTTCCTGCGCGAAAACAGGCGAAACGAGCAAAATCTGGAAAGCACACAGCGACAGACAGAAAAACAGCATTCTCGAACGAAGCCGACCGCCGCTTTTTTGATGGGAATTTATCAAACTCATTTTCGCTGTTTACCTCCTTTTTTAATGGTTTTTTGCAGACTCGGCAGACGTAGGTTGACCTTTTCGATTTCCAATCTGTTTTCCGTCGTATCGGCGGTTTTTAGAAACTGCTGATAGTTTGCCATCGCGTCCGTATATTGTTCCAAATTGTCGTGCGAAATAGCAAGAAAATAATAGCCGATTGCCAGCTTCGGCTGTTTTTCCGTGAGCCATTGATATTCGACGACGGCTTCGGCGTAGCGTTTTAACTGAAAAAGCGCGGTGGCGAAATTGGCGTGTGCCGTGTAATTGTCCGGCGCGACTTTCAAAATTCGCGCGAAAATCGAAACGGCGTTATCGTATTGTTTCGCCTGCACCAACGCCGCCCCGAAACCGACCGCGTGAACGAGATTATTCGGTTCGGCTTCCGAGGCGCGGCGGCAGTAATCCAACGCTTTAGTCGGATTTTCAACTCTCAAAAGCGTACAGAGCCGTCCGAGAAGCGCGGCATTCTTTAAGTCTTTGGCTAATTCGGATTCGAGCGCGGCGACATCAACCGAGCCGCCTTTGACGATCAGCTTTTTCAAGGCGGAGACCTCTTGATTCGCCGCGTCGAGCGCGTCTAAATCTTTTAACGCTTCATCTTTTTGACCGCTTTCGGCATAGACGCGGGCGAGCAGGATTTTTGAATCAAGCGAGGTCGGCGCGACTTGCACGAGCGATTTGGCATCGTTCAACGCTTTGGCGAAATCGCTTTCGGCAAGGGCGATGGCGATGCGCGATTGCAGCGCGAAGACGTTTTTCGGCTCCAGCGCGAGCGCGTTGCTCAAACTTTTTTGCGCCGCCGTTTTATCGCCCAAATTCGCTTCAATTGCGCCCTGCGCCGCCCAAATCGAAGCCGTCGGATTGGATTTGGCGGTCAGCGATTTTATTTTCGTTAAAAATTCGCGCAAACTTTCCGGCGCAGCTTTGGTTTTCAGGCGCAGTTCGGTCAAAGCGGCATAAGCCGGAAAATTGTTTGCGTCGAGTTCGACGGCTCTGGTTAAAATCGTTTCGGCTTCGGCGAATTTATTTTTGGAAACCAGCAAACCGCCCAAACTCGCCATCGGCAGAGTCCAGTCTTCGCGCAATTGGACGGCGCGGCGAAAGGCTTTTTCGGCTTCGTCAGATTTGTTCAATGAAAGCAGAGCGTTGCCGCGCTGGAATTCGACTTCGGGAAATTCGGGATTGAGTTTGACGGCTTCATCATAAAATCTCAGCGCGGTTTGAAAATCGCCTTTTTCGTGCGCGTCCTGCCCTTGATTAAATTTGGCGACGGCTGCCGCCTGCACGTTTTCGTCGGGTTCGTCTTCCTGTGCAAAAACGATTTGGGAAAATAAAAATATCAAACACAACGCCGAAAAAATCAGCGGGAACTTCCTCGCCGAAATAAAATTCGAGACGTTTTCAGCAGCACATAAAAACATAAAAACTTTATATTTTACCGGATCATAAATTGTATTTCAGAGCGAATTCAAGCGGAACAAATCCACTGAAAGCAGTTGCGTTAGTTCGCCGCACTGCGATAAGATTTTCGATTGGGCATTACTTCCGAATGCTCAGGTTAAATATAATGGCACAGCCGGAACAAAGCAATTCAGTCGCCGCGACCCTTACCGCCGAAGAAAAAGAACTAAACTTGCGCCGTTTGATGCGCGAAATGCGGCGGGTATTGGTCGCCTATTCGGGCGGCGTGGACAGTGCGTATCTGGCTTTGATTGCGACCCAGGAATTAAAAGGAAACGCCGTGTGTCTGACGGGAATTTCGGCGAGCGTTTCGAGCCGACAGCAAACCGAAGCCAAACGAATCGCCGAAGATTTTAACTTGAACTACCAAACCGTTAACACCGACGAACTCGCCGACCCGCTTTATCAAGCCAATCCGAAAAATCGCTGTTATCACTGCAAAACCGAACTTTACGGCAAACTCGAATTAATTGCCGAACGCAACAAAGTAGATTTTATACTCGACGGCGCGAACACCGATGATGTCGGCGATTATCGTCCCGGACGACAAGCGGCGGCGGAAAAGTCCGTGCGAAGTCCTCTGATCGAAGTCGGTTTGAGCAAAGCGGAAATCCGTGATTTGAGCAAAAAACAAAAACTGCCGACGTGGAATCAGCCCTCGAGTCCGTGTCTTTCGTCGCGCATCGCTTACGGCGTTCCGGTAACGATTGAGAGGCTTTCTAAAGTCGAACGCGGCGAAGAATTCGTGCGCGGGTTGGGTTTTCGAGAATTTCGCGTCCGCGTTCACGACGAAATCGTGCGTTTGGAAATTGCGCCGGAAGAAATGAAACGCGCTCTGAATTTAGAAATGACCGAAAAAATCGCGGCGAAATTTCGTGCGCTGGGCTTTAAATATGTAACGCTCGATCTGCACGGCTACCGAAGCGGCGCGATGAATGAAGTTCTGAAAAAGCAATCGTGAGAAGCGAAGCGGAAAAATCTGGAGAATTTTTTCGCTTCATCTCTTTGCGGCGGCAACTATGTAAAGCAAGACAGAAAATTACGAGAAAAGTGGAGAAATTATAGAAATGGTAAATCCGATGGCTGATGAAATGCGGCGTTTTCAGGCGAGCGACGAAAAAAATCCGTTTGAAGCGATGAGCGAACGCTTCGACCGCGCCGCGCAACTTCTTGGCTTAGACCCCGATTTATACGCCGTGATGCGCGTTCCGAGTCGGGAACTGAAAGTTTATATTCCGGTGCGGATGGATTCCGGGCATATCGAAGTTTTTGAAGGCTTTCGC
>JAYVGL010000267.1:0-2515 GCA_043772175.1 Pyrinomonadaceae bacterium
AGACTTGGAAACTGGTTGCAGCCATTGTCAATTTGAAACTTTCCACTCGTCATCTCAAGTTTGCTTCCCCATAAACTACTTGTTTAGGAAAGATGTCTAGCAAACAGTTCAACACAAACACAGCAAGCCGCGAAACAATCGTTTCTCAACAACCAACAAGCGCAAATGCTTCTGATCTATCAAAACGCCGATACAAGCGAACGAACGGCAATTGTCAGACAAATTGATTCATTTCTCGAAATCGTTTCAAAGGATGCCAAAGTCTTTTGGTTAAAGTTCCGGCAAAAACTTGAAAGACTTAATAAAAAAGGTGAATTTTGATAGAAATGGTAGCGAAAAGGTGAGTGAAAGGGTGAATCAAAGAAAAAGGCATCTATGAAAGATGCCCTAAACTATTGAAAATAATGGTGATCCGAGAAGGACTCGAACCTTCGACCCAATGGTTAAAAGCCATTTGCTCTACCGACTGAGCTATCGGACCACACGACTGAAAACTGTTAAATCTTCAGTCGAATTTATAATTCTACATAGTGAAGACGCAGTTGGCAAGTATTGTGTGAAACATTTCGCAAGTTTTCAACTTTTAAACCAGCTTTCCATCACCGAATCCGGCAAGATAATAGTTTGGTCTCGTTCCGGTCCGGTTGAAATCAGACCAATCTCAACGCCGATCGAATCCGATAAAAACTTGACGTATTCACGCGCTTTGGTCGGCAACTCTTCGATTTTCGTGATGCCCAGAGTTTCTGACTGCCAGCCTTGCATTATTTCGTAGATTGGTTTAATTTTCTGCAAATCCTGTGAGACAGCGGGAAAAGTATCAATCTTTTCACCATCAATTTCATAACCGATGCAGACTTTTATGGTGTCGAGCGCGTCGAGAACATCTAATTTCGTCAACGCCATCGAATCGAAACCGTTGAGTTCCGCCGCGTATTTCGTCGCAATCGCGTCGAACCAACCGCAGCGGCGCGGGCGTTTCGTGACCGAGCCGTATTCGTTGCCGCGTTTGCGAATCAAATTCGCCATATCTTCTTCCGCGTCGAGCATTTCAGTCGGAAACGGACCTTCGCCGACGCGGGTAGCGTAGGTGCGGACGATGCCGAGAACGCCGGAAATGTGATGCGGCGGAATGCCCGTGCCGATTGCTGCGCCGCCCGCTGTCGGGTTTGACGACGTAACATACGGATAAGTTCCGTGGTCAACGTCGAGCAGCGTCGCCTGTGCGCCTTCGAGGAGAATCTTTTTATTTTCTTTTCTGGCTTCGGCGAAAAAATGCGAAGTTTCGCAGACGAACGGGCGCAGACGTTCGGCGAGCGCGGAGATTTCCTCGAAAATCTGGTCGGCGTAAAGCGGCGGCTGACCGTAGGTGACGATGATGCGGTTGGCTTCTTCGAGATTGCGTTCGATTCTCAACTTCAAAAGATCGGGAACGAGCGCGTCGGACACGCGGATGCCGCGTCGTCCGGCTTTGTCTTCGTAAGCGGGACCGATGCCGCGCAGAGTCGTGCCGATTTTTTCGTTGCCCAAGCGTTCTTCGGAAGTATGATCGAGCGCGCGGTGATACGGCATAATCAGATGGGCGCGACTCGAAACTTTTAGTCTTTCGGGCGAAATCGAAATGCCTTGGGATTGCATCTGGTCAACTTCTTCAAAAAACGCTTTCGGGTCAATAACCATTCCGTTGCCGAGAACGCAGACCGCTTCTTCGTGAATGATTCCCGACGGCAAAAGCCTTAGCACAAACGCTTTATCGCCGACGTAAACCGAATGTCCGGCGTTGTGTCCGCCCTGGTAACGCGCCACGATGTCGAAGCGGTCGGCTAATAAATCTACGACCTTACCTTTTCCTTCGTCGCCCCACTGTGCGCCGATGATGACAATTATCATAATGTTTGACGGTCAATAAAAAATGAATGAATCACAAACAGATATTATCGGCAGGAAAGGTTTTTGTTTGCAAGTCGGCTAATCGAAATGACGCGAATCCGAATTGTTTTTGTGAGAAATTTCACCGGCGGCTCAATCCATAGGCACGGTTCATTCTCTCTGACGGTCGAACTGAAAAGTTATCAGTGCCAAAAGAAAAATCTTTTCCGCAAAACAATCCGCCAGTGACATACAACATCGTCCGTGTAGAGATTACAACAAAACGAGCCGTAACAACCTGCGTCAAACAGGGAGTTTCAAAGAAATAAAATCGTGAATGGAAATTATTTCCATTCACGATTTTATTTTTGATGATTCCGCAAAAAGTTATTTTTTCGGACGTTCGTTCGCTTTGAGAAATCGTTTGCGAAGGCGAATCGCTTTCGGTGTCGCTTCAACTAATTCGTCGTCGGCGATAAATTCCAACGCTTCTTCCAGAGACAAATCTTTGACGGGAACGAGGCGCATCGCTTCGTCCGCCGAAGATGTTCGCATATTGGTCAGCTTTTTCTCTTTAATCGGGTTCACATCCAGATCAACCGTGCGGGCGTTTTCGCCGACAATCATTCCTTCGTAAACCTTGGTT
>JAYVGL010000268.1:0-3481 GCA_043772175.1 Pyrinomonadaceae bacterium
GTTACGCCGTCCGCCACCGGATCGCTGAACGGAACTCCGAGTTCGATGACGCTTGCCTTTTGCCGTGCCAATTCCAAAATCAACGCTTTCGTCATTTCCAGATTCGGATCGCCCGCGACGATAAACGGTATGAAACCGCCGTGATCTTCAGCTTCTAACTGATTGAATTTCCTGTCAATTCGATTGCTCATTTAAGTGTGCCAATAATTTTAACCGCATAGAAACAAATAAAACCCGAACTTTGACTCGAGATGAAAATTAGCTGCTATCGCTTCACTTTCCATTTCCCGTTTTCCATTTTCCGTTTCCGAGCATTTCCTGAACCTGATTGACATCTTTATCGCCGCGCCCCGAAAGATTGCAGATAATCGTCTGCAACGGCGACAACTCCGGCGCGAGTTTCAACAGATGAGCAATCGCGTGTGAACTTTCGAGCGCGGGAATAATGCCTTCGGTCTGCGATAAAATCTGAAACGCTTTTAACGCTTCGTCGTCCGTCGCCATCGCATACTCGACGCGCCCGATTGACTGCAAAAAAGCGTGTTCCGGTCCGACCGAGGCGTAATCGAGTCCGGCGGAAATCGAATGCGTCAGCGCGATCTGTCCGTCTTTATCTTGAAGTAAATAGCTTTTTGTTCCCTGAAGAACACCGATTTTCCCGCCGCCCGCTTTGTTAAATCGCGCCGCGTGTTCACCGAGATTATTGCCTTTGCCGCCCGCTTCAACCCCAATCATTCTAACGAATTCGTCATTCAAAAACGGATGAAATAATCCAATCGAATTTGAACCGCCGCCGACGCAGGCGACCAAAGCGGTTGGCAATTCGCCGTTTTTCTCTAGAAACTGCTGTCGTGATTCTTTGCCGATCACCGATTGAAAATCCCTGACCATCAACGGATACGGATGCGGACCGAGCGCGGAACCAAGGAGATAATAAGTCGAATCAACATTCGTCACCCAATCGCGCAACGCTTCGTTGATCGCATCCTTCAAAGTTTTAGAACCGGAATCAACGCCGCGCACTTCCGCGCCCATCAAACGCATCCGAAAGACGTTCAACTCCTGCCGCCGCATATCTTCGGTTCCCATATAAACGACGCATTCCAAACCGAACAGAGCGCACACCGTCGCCGTCGCCACGCCGTGCTGTCCCGCTCCGGTTTCGGCGATAATCCGCTTTTTGCCCATCCGCCGCGCCAGCAAAATCTGCCCGACGGCGTTGTTGATTTTGTGCGAGCCGGTATGCCCCAAATCTTCGCGCTTCAAATAAATCTGCGCTCCGCCCAGGTTACCCGACAATTTTTTCGCGTGAAAAAGCGGAGTCGGACGACCGGAAAAATCCTTCAGTAGTTGCAAAAATTCGTCTTGAAAATTCGCATCGTCGCGCACCGCAAAGTAAGCACTCGTCAATTCTTCAAGCGGCGACATCAGCGTTTCGGGAACAAACCGCCCGCCGAATTCGCCCCAGTAACCGCGTTCGTTTGGTTGGTAATTCATAAAATTTTAGTAATCATTCGGATTGTCCACCGCCAAACCTTCGGCAACGGCGGCAGAATTTAAATTATTGTCGGCGGAAACGAAAGTTATTGAAGTAAATTTCTGTAACGCAAATCGTTTTTCCAATTCAAGCGCAATCGCCAACTGCACCGAGTCATAACCGCGCAAAAAATATGTTTCCGAAAGCCGCATTGCTTCTGCAACTATTTGATCGTTCAAACGAATGATGCGAAGTTTATTTGTGAAATCCCTTTTAAAACGAAAAATTGCTTTATCAGCCGATTTTTGCGTCAGCCTGTTTCCGCGAAGTCTTCTTGAAATTGCCGAAACCACTTCAATTCCCGTAATTTGAGCAACATAGATAACATTTTGAGCGGATGGTTTATGTAAACTCAGAATCCAATTCGTGCCTGTTTCGGAGATATATCTTTTGGCAATCGCGTTGCTGTCGAGAAAATAAAGCGGCATTAGCGGCGTTCCTCAATGATCGTTTCAGAGATCGGCTTGCCGACAATTTCAATCGGTTCAAAATCTTCATCGTCAGCTTCATTCGGAAAATTTACCAGTAATCCGTCATTAAATAGCATTCGGTCAAACTCGTTTTGCGTTACTTTCGGAGCCTTTTGATTGCCTGTGTCGCTTTCTTCCAAAAGAGTTTGCTTTACTTTTTTTCTCTCGCTCAACGGCAGTCTGTATATTTCATTTAGTATTTCGGTCGCAGACATCATAAAATTTCACCCCTCAATTGTAGATTTTAACACAACTCAATTTTCGCCTAAATCTTCTTTCTCCAACTTAAATTCTTCTAGAAGCGCGAAAAATAAATCAACAGCTTTTTCTTCATCATTGCCCACTTTTTCCAAAAGTCTTTGGGCATAACTCCAAGCCCCGTTTTCTCTATATTTATGTCTAACAAATTCATCAAAATCGGTAAAAAATGAATAAGTATTGTAATCCGCTTTACTTTGTTTCAATGCCATCTCAAAACCGAGAAAAAATCCGTGCAGTAGAGTTAATGATTTTTCACCGACAATCATCTTCGGATAACGCTGAATAAAAGATAAAAAATTTACAAAATTCTCGTTTTCATTGCTATCTTTATTTTTTACTTTGGAAATAAAATTGATTAGTTTAACTCTATCTTTTACTCCGTAAACTCTTTCAATTCCACTGCAAACGTCAACTGCAAAAGTTTTTGTATCGTAAATTGCCCGAATTACATTTTCGTGCGTTAATCCTCCCGCAAGATACATTTTCGGGAAAATTTCCTGAACCTTCTTCGCAATTTTCCAATCGAAAATCTCGCCCGTGCCGCCTTGTTCTTTTAGCGAATGAGCGTCAAGCAAAATCGCGTCAACTTCATATTGCAAAACGTCTTCCGGCTTGAATTCGGGCGAAACGCGGAAGGCTTTGATGATTTCGAGATTCGTTTTCGCTTTTAATTCACGCGCAAATTCGGGCGTTTCTTCGCCGTGCAGTTGGATTGCGTCAAGTTTGGCGATTCGAGCGATTTCGACAATTTTTTCCAAACTTTCATTGACGAAAACGCCGACTTTCAAAACATTGGCGGGAAGTTGTTCGATAATCTCACGCGCACTTTCAGGCGAAATATAACGCGGACTTTTTTCGTAAAAATTAAAGCCGAGCGCGTCCGCGCCGAATTTCGCCGACAGCAGAGCGTCTTCCAGATTTGTGATGCCGCAAATTTTAACTCTCGTCATAAATCACTCACGAGCAGAGGCAAAAAGAATTTTTTAGCCACAGATGAAAATCAGATGAAATCAAATTGTTTTATGCGTTCAAAAATCCGTGTTTATCCGTGTCAATCTGTGGCTAGATTTCTTAATTCTCCCGCCGCATTTCCGCTTCGCATCAAAGTCTCGCCGATCAGAAATCCGGCAAATCCGAGTTCGCGCAGTTCTAAAATTTCATCTTTCGTCGAAATTCCGCTTTCGGTAATCATCAGCGCGGTTTCGGGCGCGTG
>JAYVGL010000269.1:0-16003 GCA_043772175.1 Pyrinomonadaceae bacterium
ATCTGCGCCGCCGTGACCATCGAAGACGGCGTGATGATTTCCGCCGGGACGATTTTTACCAACGACCGTTTCCCGCGCGCGACGATGCCCGACCTGAAATCTCTGCGACCGAGCGAGCCTGACGAACACACTCTGCCGACGCTCGTGCGGGAAGGCGCGACCATCGGCGCGGGCTGCGTTATCGGCAACGACCTCGAAATCGGACGCTGGGCGATGGTCGGAATGGGTTCAATCGTGACAAAAAGCGTTCCCGATTTTCATCTCGTCTTAGGAAGTCCGGCGCGAAGCATCGGCGCGGTCTGCAAATGCGGACAGCTTTTTCATAAGTTTGACGAAAATTCGGAAAGACAGGAATTTGAATGTGTTTGCGGATTACATTATGAAGTTGAAAATCGAAATGTGCGAGAATTAATTATGATTGACGAAAGATTTTCTGCCGAATCATTTATTTCATCTGGAATTGATACAGATGAATCTCAAAAACTTGCTGATTTATTAGCAGAAGAAATTGCAAATGAATTGCACAAAATCGTAAATGCAAAGGTCGTCGAAATTGTAAATAAACTAAATTCAATGGGACATTCTCTTAAACCAGAATACGAATCTAAAATTGGAGACATTTCGT
Organism: Pyrinomonadaceae bacterium; assembly: GCA_043772175.1. Taxonomy (GTDB): domain Bacteria; phylum Acidobacteriota; class Blastocatellia; order Pyrinomonadales; family Pyrinomonadaceae. The sequence goes on from JAYVGL010000269.1 coordinate 626, forward strand.
TTAGAGATGATCGTTTGAAAAATGAAAAATACCAATGCAAATTAAGGTTAGGCGTTGATACAGTAATTTCTACAGGCTACTCACACTTAATTGATTTAAATTAACCTTGAAAAGGTTACAAAATTTTATCATCAATGGAAAATATAATGATGAAAGTCGAGTAAATAATTGTTTTGGGAAAATTGAAATTCTCAACATTGATGATGAATACAAAACGGCATACGTTTCTTGGAAAATCTCTGATGAACAAGACATAGAAATTGCCGGTATTACAAGAAACTATTTTTTCGGCGAAACAAATAATCCTCAAGAAGAAATTATTAAAATGATTTTGATAGATATTCAAAAATATAAAATAAATCGCCGAAAATTTTTTGTAGAAATTGAAGTTAAATGAGTAACAAATCTCAAAACATTGCCATTATCGGCTCTGGTTTTCTCGGCTTGACGCTCGCTTTGCGTCTTGCCGAACAAGGAAATCAAGTTACCGTTTACGAATCCGCGCCGGAAATCGGCGGACTTGCGGGTGCGTGGCAAATCGGCGATGTCGTTTGGGACAAACATTATCACGTTACGCTTTTGTCGGATTCGTTTACGCGCAGGATTATTGAAGAAATTGGTTTGGGCGACGAGTTTGAATGGGTTGAAACGAAAACCGGATTTTATACAGACGGCAAACTCGTTTCGATGTCGAACACGCTCGAATTTTTGAAGTTTCCGCCGCTCGACCTGATTTCAAAATTTCGGTTGGGCGCGACGATTTTTTATGCCTCAAAGGTGGAAGACTGGAAAGCATTGGAGAAAATTTCGGTCGAAGATTGGCTGACGAAACTTTCGGGCGTAAAAACATTTGAAAAAATGTGGAAGCCTTTGCTCAAAGCGAAGTTGGGCGAAGCGTATCGGGAAACGTCCGCCGCGTTTATTTGGGCGACGATTCAGCGAATGTATGCGGCGCGAAATTCGGGATTGAAAAAAGAGATGTTCGGCTATGTGCGCGGCGGCTACGCGCGAGTTTTGAAAAGATTCGGCGAGCGTTTGAAGGAGCAAGGCGTCGAGATAAATTTAAGCAGCCGGATTGAAAACGTCGAAATATTGTCGGACGGAAAAGTTTGCGTCCGCGTCGCTGAAAGCGATGAATTCAATAGCGTCGGGAACCTCCTGACGACGAAAACAACAACCGTTCCGACGCTGAAAACGTCGAATACAAGCATTGAACATTCGACACTTTCAGCGTCGGAGAATCATTTGCGATCTAACGTCGCGTTACATCCGACGTTATTAAATTCGTCACCTTCGGCGACAAAACCCGATGATGCAAAGTTAAGGAACGAAAACCAATTCGATTCCGTGATTTTAACCTGCCCGTCGAACATCGCGGCGAAAATTTGTTCGCAATTGACTGAAAATGAAAAGACGAAGCTCGAAAACATTAAATATCAAGGCATCGTCTGCGCGTCCGTTTTGATGAGAAAATCGCTGTCGAATTTTTACGTTACGAACATCACCGACGATGTGCCGTTTACGGGAATTATCGAAATGTCCGCGCTCGTTGATAAAGCGGAATTCGGCGGGAACGCGCTCGTTTATCTGCCGAAATACGTCGCGCCGGACGACGAATTATTTGAAAAATCGGATGCGGAAATTGAAGAGATTTTCATCAACGCTCTGGAGAAAATGTATTCGCATTTCAAGCGCACCGATATTGTAAATTTCAAAATCTCGCGTGTGCGACAGGTTTTTCCGCTGCCGACGATTGATTACTCGGCGAATGTTCCGAGCGTCGAAACTTCGCTTCGCAATGTTTTCATCGTTAATTCGGCGCAGATTACGAACGGGACTTTGAACGTCAACGAAACGATTCAACTGGCGGAAAGATTTTTAGCCGCAAATTACACGAATGAACACGAATTAAGAGAGGAAATTTAGCCACAGATGGACACGAATAAACACAGATTTTTAAAAGATAAAACGAATTTAATTATTTGGTTTTATCCGATTTTTATCAGCGTCCATCTGTGTAAATCTGCGGCTAAAGTTTCTTTATTATTTCGTGTTCTCTAGTGTTTGCTCACAGCGAAATAAATTTTGATTTACAATCGAAAGTATGAAAAATCTGATTTTTCTCGCGCATCTGGGGACGACGCTTTATCTGGTCGGATTGATTTGGATCGTGCAGAGTTTGGTTTATCCTTCGATGGGGTTGGTCGGCGCGAACGGTTACGCGGCGTATCATAATCTTCATACTTCGCGCATTACGCCGGTAGTTGCGCCCGCGATGATTATCGAACTCGCAACGGCGATTTATTTCGCTTACGCGCCGCTCGAAAACATTGATTACCGATATTTCTGGGGCGGTCTGGCGTTGGTTTTGATAATTTGGGCTTCGACTTTTTTTGTGCAGGTTCCGCTTCACGAAAAACTCGCCGTCAGTTTTGATGCCGATGTGCAAAACCGTCTGGTGTGGACAAATTGGATTCGCACGATTGCGTGGACTTTGCGCGGGATTCTGGTTTTATGGATGATTTGGATGAAAATAAAGTAGATTTGATTTAACTTCATTATGTTCAATTTGTGGAGAAAAGAAGAAAAAGTGTTTATCGAACCTCAGACCAAAATCTTTAGAACTAAAACTATCGAAGGCGTTGCTGTTCCGGCAATTATTCACAACGATAGTTATTTTTTTGTGGATTTAACCGTTTACGAGGACGGAACAATCGAGTGTTGGGAACTAACCGATCTGAATCTATTCAAACAAAAATTGGAAGAAAGTTGGGTCAAAACTATCGTCCCGAACGGCAAAAGCATTTCTGTTCACGGCTTGGGATCGTGGAAAATTGATGACGGCATTTGGCTCCATAATACACAATCTTTTTATGAATATGTCGTTTCAATCATAAAAGGAATGAATCCCGAAGCCCAAAATTTTTATAAAATTTATGAAAAAAAGATTAACGGCGTTTCATACTTGGAATCAGGAACAGGAAAAATTTTCAAAACGCAAAAGAGATTTGATCACGATTACCATCCGCCGAAAATAAACGGTGACGGTTTTAATTTGTTTTTTAAGCACAATGAAAGGTATTTTTTAATAAATTTAATTGCGTTTGCCGATGAAAAAATACAACTTCACCGACTGCCCGAAACTGTTGAGTTAAACTTTCAAGAACTGAAAAGACAAGCGGAAAACGGAAATATTTTGACCGATATTCCCAAGAATTCGACGGTTGAAATTTTCGGACTAGGAAACTTCAAAATTTCGGCTTCCGATTATCCTTGCACATCAATCGAGGATAAACTTTTAGAAGTTCGAGATTTGATAGGGAAAGTAAATAACCGACCGAGTTCAATCGAATATTGTCGTTCTGTTTTTGAGCAATTTATCAAAAACCCGACTATTGAATTAAAAGAAAAATTAAAGACTGCATACGAAAAGGTTCCCGAACATCAACGAATGTATGTTGGAGATATGGACACAAAAGATAAGGCGGTCAGAATGATAATTTACGGCGATGATGAAATAAAAAACTGGTCGCACTATATTGTTGCCGAATCGTTGGGAGAAGAACTTCCGACAATAAATTTCCCAAAACCTAAAGACGAATAATCAAGGATGAAATCAACAGCAAGTTTATCGCTCGACCTCGACAACAAATGGTCGTATATGAAAACGCACGGCGACGCGGGCTGGGAGACTTTTCCGACTTATCTCGATGTGGTTGTGCCGCGTTCGCTCGAATTTTTGCGGGCGCGAAATCTGAACATCACTTATTTCGTTGTCGGGCAGGACGCGGCGCGAGAAGAAAACGCGGACGCGATCCGGCGTATTTCCGACGCGCAGCACGAAATCGGCAATCATAGTTTTAATCACGAACCGTGGCTGCATCTCTATTCAAAGCAGCAGCTTGTCGAAGAATTTCAAAAAACCGAAGACGCGCTCGAAAATGTAACGGGACAAAAAACCGTCGGCTTTCGCGGTCCCGGATATTCGCTCTCGCCGACGGTTCTGGAAGTTTTAGCCGAAAGAAATTACGAATACGACTGCTCGACTTTGCCGACGTATATCGCGCCGCTCGCCCGCGCTTATTATTTTTTCAAGTCGCCGCAGATGTCCGACGAAGAACGCGAAAAACGCAAAAAACTGTTTGGCAATTTCTCGGACGGTTTTCAATCTTTGAAGCCGTATCAATGGCGGGTCGGCGAAAAATCGCTGGTCGAGATTCCCGTCACAACGCTGCCGATTTTCAAAACGCCGATTCACGCTTCGTATGTTATTTATCTTTCGACTTTTTCCAAAACTCTGGCGAAAACTTACTGGAAAACCGCCGTCGAAATGTGCCGAATTACCGGAACGCCGCTGAGTTTGCTGCTTCATCCGCTCGATTTTATGTCGGGCGAAGACGCGCCGGAACTCAAATTTTTCCCCGCGATGAATTTGCCCATCGCGGAAAAGCTGGAATTTTTAAGCGAAATTCTGGAAGTTTTCAGCGCGAAATTTGAAGTCGTCAATATGCGCGAACACGCCGCCCGCGTCCGTCCCGAAAACCTGAAATCTCTGGATTATGTCAAACAAGCCGCTTAAATTAGTTCGCGTTAAATGTCCGGTTTGCGAATTAGACGACGCGCAGCCGGTCGGCGCGGGCGGCGATTACGAATATCGAACGAGTCCCGATGTTTTCGCGGCGGGGCGATGTCGTTCGTGCGGCGTGATTTATTTGAATCCGCGTCCCGCCGTCTCAGAGTTTGAAACCATCTATCCGGCGAATTATCACGCCTTTGATTTTGCCGCCGCCGATTACGGAATCGTCTATAAAATTCGTGCGCGGCTCGAAGCGAAAAGACTTTTGAGCTGGTGCGGCTGTTTGCCGTCTGATGCACGAATTTTGGATGTCGGCTGCGGCGACGGTTTTCACCTGAAACTTTTGCGCGAATACGGCGCGAAGTCGTGGACGCTCGAAGGCGTTGATTTAGACCGACGCGCCGCTCGAATGGCGGAAAAATCCGGGCTGCAAGTTCATCTCGGAAACGTCAAAAATCTCGATCTCTCGGAGAACGGATACGATTTGGCGATTATGATTCAAACGATTGAACACGTCGAAAACCCGGAAAAGATTTTATCGGCGGTCAAACGAATCCTAAAGCCGAACGGCAGACTGGTTATCGTAACCGACAACACCGACTCGTTTGACTTCGGACTTTTCAAAAAAAGTTTCTGGGGCGGTTACCATTTTCCGCGCCACTGGAATTTATTCAATCGAAAATCCCTGACGAAGCTGGCGGAAAAAACCGGCTTTCAAATCGCCGATTTCAAAACGCAGGTCTCGCCCGTCAACTGGGTTTATTCGATTCACAATTGGCTGGTTGATAAACGCGCACCGCAATTTTTCATTAACCGGTTTACTTTGAAATCAACCGTTTCGCTGGCGGTTTTTACATCGCTCGATATTATTCTGCAAAAATTCGGGCGCGGCGGACTGCTTCGCGCAATTTTGCGAAAACCGTGAAGCAGTGGATAAATGATCTTATTATTACTTTTACAATCGTATGAAATCTGAAAAACCAATCGCCATTATCGGCGCGGGACTCGCGGGTTTGACGGCGGCAAATTTTCTGCACCGCCGAAACGTGCCGTTCGTTTTGTATGAAGCGGGCGCGAAAATCGCCGGACTCGCCGCGAGTTTCAAGGACGAAGAAGGTTTTTCCTACGACTTCGGCGCACATTTTATCACCAATCGGCTGGCGGAAGCCGTCGGTGTCGGCGGCGAATGTCTGACGGTTAAACATTACGGCGAAAGGGTTTGGCTCGGCGGGAAAATTTATTCATATCCGTTCGGGCTGGTGAAAATTCCGCGAATGACCTTGAGCGGAATTAAAAGCAAATTGAAATCTTTGAACAACGGACACGCGCCGCATTCAGCCGCCGAATGGTTTCGCCGAAGTTACGGCACGGCTCTCGCGGATGAAGTCGCGCTGCCTCTGATCGAAGCGTGGTCAGGCGCGAAGGGCGAAGATTTATCGGCGGCGGTCGGCGAATCTCTGCCCGGAAGCATCGGCAAAACTTTGTATTTAAAGGCGATGAGCAAACTCACCAATCGCGCCGTCGCCGTCGGCTATAACCGCGAAATGCCGGAAAAAGCCAGCGTTTATCACGTTTATCCCGAAAAAGGCGTGGCGGCTTTGTGCGAAAAACTCGCCGCCGGATTCGCCGATAAAATACTGCTCGAAACGCCGGTCGAAGAAATCCGCGTCGAAAACGAAAAGGTCGTCGCCGTCAAAGCGAAGGGCGAAACGCGGGAAGTTTCCGCCGTCATCAGCACCGCGCCCGCCAATATCTTATCCAAACTCGTCAAAGGAACCGACGCATTGGAAGAATTCAAAAAATTTCGCTATCGCCCGATGCTTTTCGTTAATCTGAAATTTGAAGGTCGCGGACTGCTTCCCGACACGGTTTTGTGGTTTCCCGAAAAACAATTTCCGTTTTTTCGCCTGACCGAAGCGGCGATTTCGATGCCGTGGCTCGCGCCGGCAGGCAAAACGATGATTACGGTGGACATCGGCTGTGAGAAAGGCGACGAATTCTGGGAGATGAATGAAGCGGAATTGATCGAACTTTGTCTGAAAAACATAGCGAAAATTGTTCCCGCCGCCCGCGAGAAATTTTTGGGCGCGAAGGTCTTGAAAACGCCGATTGCGTATCCGGTTTTTCTGAACGAATACGAGCCGGCGCGAAAAAATTTCGAGAAATCCACGAATGTCGAAAACCTTCTGAGCATCGGTCGCAACGGCGAATTCGCGCATATTTTTATGGAAGACGTTTACTGGCGAACGCGGAGAAAAGTGCAGAATTTGGTTGAATCGCTCTGATTTTGCCGTAATCATTCAACCGTTCAAAATCAAAAATGCCGAAAATCAACGAGAAAAAAATTGTTTTGATGCTGATTTTGCTGCATCTGGCGATTGCTCTGCCGTTCGCTTTTCATCTGAACATTTGGGCTGACGAAGCCTCGACGCTCTACACGACGCAGCACGGTTTCGGACAGGCTTTTCAAAATTTGTTCACCGATGAAAAACAGGCTCCGCTGTATTTTCTGCTGTTGAGCGTGTGGCGCAAACTCGACGCTTCGATATTTTTTGCGCGGCTTTTTTCGATTGTTTGCAGCGCGGCGGCGATTGCCGCTTTTTGGCGTTTAGCGCGGAAGATTTGGGACGCGAAAACCGCCGTTTTCATCACGGCGATTTTCGCCCTGCATCCGTATCTTTTTTGGGCGAGTCTGGAAATTCGGCTTTACTCGCTGGTGATTCTTCTCACCTGTCTGCTTTTCTCTTCTTTTTACGACGGCTATCTGCGCGACGATTACGCCGCCGCAAAATCGCGGATATATTTTACCCTTGCCGCCATTGCCGCGCTTTACACTAATTATTATCTCGGTTTTACGCTGGTCGGCGGATTCGCCGCGCTTTTGATTTTGCGCCGCCGGAGTTCGGCGAAAAGTTATTTTTGGCAGATGCTCATCGTCGGCATAGCGATTACGCCGCTCTTTTGGATCATCAGTTTTCAGTTTTCCGACCGCGCCGTTACTTTTCAAACCGACAAATCTTTGATCGAAGGCGTGAGAATTCTTTGGAACCATTTTCTGATTTTCGTTCTGCCGACCGAAATGTTTCCGACCGAAGAAATCTCCGTTTTTTCCATTATCCGCTTGTGGCTCGTCCGAATTTCGGCGGCGGCGGTGATCGTCGTTTTAATCAAAAACAAATTCAGAGACGTGGACGAAAACATCACGGCGTTCGGCACGATTGCCGTCGTCGGCGCGGCTTTTTTTCTGTTCGTTTATTACCAACTCGGCTCCGGCTACATTCAAATTCGGCACGCGGCGGTTTGTTACACGGCGGTTTTTATTTTCGTCAGCGCGGTTCTGGTCAAGGTTTCACCGAAGAAGTTTTGGATTTTATACGCCGTTTTGTACAGCGTATTTTTCGTTTACGCCGTTTGCGCCCTTTATCCGAATTTAACTAAACGCGGCGATTGGGCGCGGGTGGCGGCATTCGTCGAGGCGAACGAAAAGCCGAATCAGCCGATCATCAGTTTTCCGGTTTACGAAACGATTGCCTTGCCTTTTTATTATAAGGGCGCGAATAAAGTTCTGCCCGACGAAAAGTTTTTCTCGTTTTTCGCCGAAGGTGAAGCGGGCAGTCCGAACAATTTTTCCCGGCAAATCGAATTCACGCTCGCTAAATTTCCGCCCGAAGCCGAAGAGATTTGGCTTCTGACAAGCGACAACTGCGATTTCAAACAATCGTGCGAACCTCTGGAAAATTTCGTGCAGGCAAACTACACTGTTATTGAAGAAAAGAATTTTTACAAAGAAAAAGTGCGTCTTCTGAGGAAAAAATAAAATGACTGAAACGATTGATACCAAAGAAATTGATAAACCTTTGGCGCGGTGCGTCGAATGCGACCGCGAAATGGAACATTACAACATTATTCTCAGCCCAACCAACGAACAAAAAATCGTCTGCTGGGAATGCCAGCAGCGCGAAGAAAAAGGCTTTTTTGCCAAACGCGGCTTCCGACGCGAGGCGCGAGGCGGCGATATTCCTCGTTAAACCCGATTACGAATTTCAAATTACGAACTTTTGAAGATTATGATCTTAGCCATCTCTTAATTTACTCGTCGTTGGAATTCGTAATTCGTAATTTGAAATTCGTAATTTGTAATTGATTCTATGGCAATCAGAAAAATCACCGAATATCCCGAAAAAGTTCTCGCTCAGACCGGCGAAAGCGTGGCGGAATTTAACGAAGAATTAGCAAAATTGTGCGCCGATATGTTTGAAACGATGTATGACGCGGAAGGTGTCGGGCTGGCGGCGCAGCAGATCGGACTGGCGTGGCGGCTTTTCGTGATGGACTGCGAAGGCATCAAACTCGTCGCGGCGAATCCCGAAATCATCGCCGTCGAGGGCGCACAGTCGAGCGCGGAAGGTTGCCTGTCGCTTGGCAAAGTTCCGGCGGTCGTCGTCCGCGCCGAACGTGCGACTCTGCGGGCGCAAAACGAAAAAGGCGAATGGTTTGAAAAAGAAGCGAGCGGCTATGCGGCGCGATGTTTTCAACACGAAACCGATCACTGCAACGGTAAACTTTTTATAGACCGTCTGCCGAAAATGCGGCGCGAGATGGTCGTGAAAAAATTTAAAAAAGAAAAAAGTTGGAAGTAAACCTATTTTCACGCTACTTTTTCTGGTGTCTTTTTCTCGACATCACGAAAAACGACGAGACGAAGCCGGTGATGCCGACGTGTCTGATCCAGACGGTTTCGTTGAAAACCATAATCACCGCGCTTAGAACCATCATCGCTACTCCCAAAACTACAAAGCGGTAATCGAGCGGAGCGTTCACTTCAGGCGTGTCATCTCTAAAATCTTCCATAGAAAAGATTATCGCAAATTTTTATCGCAGTTGTGAAGAACTTTTCGTCTGCACTGTCAAAAGTGCAAAAGCGGCGCAAATAGAAATCACCGCGCTGATTAAGAACGCCGCGCTCGCGCCGAACTGCGTCCACAACGCTCCGAAAATTATCGAAGCGGGAAATACCGTGACGCTGAACGCGAGATTGTAAAAGCCGAACGCCGTGCCGCGCTTTTCCTTCGGAACCAAATCCGCGACCAGGGCTTTTTCCACGCCTTCGGTCAACCCGAAATAAAGTCCGTAAACTAAAAATAACGTCCACGTCTGCCACGCCGCATTGACGAAGGCGAAACCGGCGTAAACGAGGGCGTATAAAATCCAGCCGGTGAAAATCAGGGTTTTTCTGCCGAGTTTGTCCGATAAATCGCCGAAGATCAGGGAACTGATAACCTTGCTCAAATGCAGAAACATCCACAAAAGCGGCAGAACGGCGGGCGTGATTCCGGTTTGTTCGGCGCGCAGCAGGAGAAATGCGTCGGTCGAATTCGATAAGGTGAACAGCGCGACGACGAGCAGCAGGCGTTTGAAATTGCCGTCGAATTCCTTTAATGAAAGTTTGATTTTCGGCGGTTCGACGGCGGTCGCTATTTCCTTTTTCGATTCTTTAACGAAAAAAACGATGACGAATAAACCGATGACGACGGGAATCGAGGCGTAGAGAAAAACTCTTTGGTATTCGACGGCGGTCGGTCGGCTCGTGTCGGCAGCGAAATACGACAGCAGCACGAACGCGACAATCGGACCGATCACCGCGCCCAAATGGTCGGCGGCGCGGTTGAAGCCGAACGCCAGCCCGCGTTTTTCTTCCGGCACGCTCGCCGCGATAATCGCATCGCGCGGTGCGCCGCGAATGCCTTTGCCGACGCGATCCGTCACGCGCACGAACAAAACCTGCTGCCAGCTGCCGACGAAAGAAAGCAAAGGGCGCGTCAGACTCGCCAGGGCGTAGCCGATAAAAACGGGCAGTTTGCGCCGCTCGAATTTATCGCTCAAGTAGCCGGAGAAAAGTTTGAGAAACGCGGCGACCGATTCGGCGAAACCTTCGATCAAGCCGATGAAAAGCGGCGACGCGCCCAGAGTCAGAGCCAGAAATGTCGGCAAAAGCGGATAGATAATCTCGCTCGAAGTGTCGTTCAGAAGGCTGACCAAACTAAGCGCAAAAACATTGCCGGAAAGATTTTTATAGCGTGAGAAAAATCGTTTGAGATATTGCAGCATTGAAATTTTCAGCGCGATTTTTTGACGTTTCCAGCGGGCGCGGGCGATTTCTCGGAACCCGCGCCGAACCACCAGAGCGACGCGCCGCCGACGACGGCGACGAGCAGAATAACGGCGACAATCGCCGCCCGAATCGCCATCTTAACGGCTTTTTTCAGCACGAAAAACGTGATCGCCGCCGTCGCAATCAAAAAAATCACCAGAATTATCCACGCGATTTCCATACTTAGAATTCCTCTTCCCGTTCTTTTTCAATGAGGGCTTTTTCGATCAAATCCAAATCCGTTTCGCTCAATTCGGTTTCCTGCGTCGGCAGGGCGTATTGTTCGTCCGCCCACGCGCCAAAGTCTAATAATTTACAGCGTTCGGAGCAGAACGGGCGATATTCGTTGCCGGTATATTCTGTTTCACGATTGCAATTCGGACATTTTACTGTTGGCATAATGTTAAAAAGTTACCCGTTATTTTAACACATTTACTGCCCGTCGAAAGTCGGCGGCGACGGCGGCGCGGCGAAATTTTCTTCGTCGGGAATCGTCGAAACACGGCGCATTATCAACCAAATCCCGACAATACTCGCTGCCAAACCCAAGATGCTGACAATCATTGTCGTTCCGAATGGCAAGTCGTCAACATCTCTTATCGGTTTCCCCAAAATCGCCATTATCGCGGCAATGACAACAAAGATAATTCCAGGCAGAATAATTTGCATCCCAATTCCGACCGCAACAGTCAGTAAAGACCAGCCAAAAGCATTGCGTTCCGTGTCTCGTGCCGAACTGTAAATAAAGTAGGCGGCAATAAAAACCGCGATTAAACCCAAAATAGAAAGCATTGCGTCAAAAACTCCCGTGTTTAATTTTGATTGGTATCGAATTGCGGTTTCGCGCCGCTCGATTTTTTATAAGTTCCGCCCGCGCTGACGTTATGTCCGAAACCGCAATCGCCGATACCTTCCTGCGCGACTTCGATGATGCCGCGTTTGACGAATTTGATCGTGATGCGGCACTGCTGGTTTTCGTCGGGCGAAAAAATCGCCGTGTCGCCTTCGACGGTCGCCGTGCCGTCCGCTTCGCCCGTGTTCGCCGATAGCGCGCCCGTGCCGTCAATGTGCGGATAAACTAACTGCAAAGCGACGCGCAGTTTTCCTCCGCCGAGCGCGAGAATTTTTATTTCGTTGTAATTATCCTTATATTTCCCACTGAAATACGAGCGAAAAGTGCCGCTGACTTCCGCCGCGCCGACCGCTTTTCTGTTTTGAGCGTGTGACTCGCCGAAACTCGCCGAAAACAAAATTGTCAGAATAACCGAAAACTTCAATAATTTCATTTCGTTTTTTTCCCGACTTTTAATTTAACATTTATTTTACGCGAATAATCTGTTATATTTTGCCCAACTCTTTCCAAAATTCAAAACAATTAAATAGGAAATAAATTTTTTATGAGCGCAAATGCAGTAACTTTAGGAGATGTCGGCGCGATGGACAATACTGATGCAGTTGCCGACCAAAATAAACATCCGAAAGGGCTTTACGTGCTGTTCGGAACGGAGATGTGGGAGCGGTTCAGTTTTTATTCGATGCTCGCGCTGTTCACGCTTTATTTGCGTGACCCGAACGAAGGTTTCGGTTGGACGGCGACGCAGGCGACGACGCTTTACGCCAATTATCTGATGTTCGTTTACGCAAGCCCTTTGATCGGCGGTTTGATCGCCGATAAAATCACCGGCTATCGCAAAGCCGTGATGATCGGCGGCGTGTTTTTTATGATCGGACACGGCTTGCTTTCGATTCCGGCGATGTGGGCGGTTTATGCCGCTTTAACCTTTCTGGTGATTGGGAATGGATTTTTCAAACCGAACGTCTCGACGATGGTCGGCAATCTTTACCCGGAAGGCAGCCCGTTGAAAGACCGCGCTTATAACATTTTTTATATGGGCATCAACGTCGGAGCGACCGCCGCGCCCATTGTGATGGAAGTCGTCCGCTATTATTACGGATTTCACGCCGCGTTCGCTGTCGCCGCTTTCGGAATGCTGTTGTCGGTTGGAATTTTGTGGTTTTTCAAAAGCGCGGTTGAAAATACTGAACAGCGAAATCCGCTCGCGTCGGCGAATCAAGCGGCTGATTCTGCCGCGACTGCCGTTGACGCGCCGCCGCACGGCATTAGCGACCAAGACGAAGGCGGCTATAAAGCCGCCAACAAAGCCCGTCAGGATTTGATGAATACCGTGCCGAATTCGCGCCGCATTCTGGCTCTGCTCGTGATTTTCGCTATCGTCATCGTTTTCTGGATGGTTTTTCACCAAAACGGTTCGACTCTAACTTATTGGGCGGACGACAACACGGCGTGGAGCGTTTCGGGAACGATTTCAAATTCCATCAATCCTTTCTGGATTATCGTGCTGACGTTTCCGCTCGTCTGGTTTTGGGGACAGCTTGCCAAACGCGGCAAAGAACCTTCGACACCGACGAAGATGGCAATCGGGATGCTGCTTACCGGACTTTCGTTTTTCGTGCTTTACGGTGCGGCGAAACTCGGCGAAAACCAGCCGGTTACGCCCGAACAATACACGGCGGGTTCGTTTAGAATTAACGAGCGAGTCGCCGGAAATTTGAAAGCCGACGGTGTGCCGCAGGATGTGCTCGATAAAATGCTCGCGGCAAAAGACGCGGACGGCAAAAATGTCATCAACGACGTGAAATTTTCCACTAAAGAAGACGAAACTACCAAAGTAAAAGTTACGGGCGAACAGCATTATATTGACACGATCAACAAAGTTGCGCCCGGAGCCGGAACGCAGTATCGAGATAAGTTTTTGCAGCGCAGCTATCTGTTTCAAGTTTCACCGTTCTGGCTGTTGCTGGCTTACGCGATTATTTCTTTGGGCGAATTGATGCTCTCGCCGATGGGTTTGTCTCTGGTTTCAAAAGTCGCACCGATTAAAATGCGCGGGCTGCTGATGGGCGGCTGGTTCGTGGCGACGGCAATCGGCAACAAACTGACGATGATCGGAATTTACTGGAGCATCTGGTATCAATCTTCGTTTTTTATAATTCTCGGCGCGATGGCGGTGTTTATGTCAATCGTTTTATTCTTACTGCTCAAACCTCTAAAAAGGGCGATGCCGGGCGTTTAAAGTTTTGTTCTCGTCAAGAGAAAAAAGAAAGCGGTTTGAACGGCGACGAGAAAAAGCGCGTTCTGGTGATTGCCGTGCTGTTCGTTTTCGCCGCGATTTTCTGGTCGGCGTTCGAGCAGACTCCGACTTCGCTTAATCTTTTCGCCAAAGATTTCACCAATCGAACGCTCGGCAGTTTTGAAGTTCCGGCGACGTGTTTTCAATCAATCAACTCGACGTTTATCATTATTTTCGCGCCGGTTTTCGCCGCGCTCTGGACGTAGCTCGGCGCACGGGGCAGCGATCTTTCGAGTCCGGGAAAATTCTCGCTCGGTTTATTATTTGCCGGAATCGGATTTTTCATAATGATTCTCGCCGCCAATATCGTTGTCGGCAGCGGCGGCGCGATGAAAGTATCGGCAATGCGGCTGGTCGGCAGCTACTTTTTCCAGACCATCGGCGAACTCTGTCTGAGTCCGGTCGGGCTGTCGTCAATGACCAAACTTTCGCCGCGCCGCTACGTCGGGCAAATGATGGGCATCTGGTTTCTCGCCTCGGCGGTCGGCAACCTGATCGGCGGATTGGTCGGCGGTAGTGTTGACCCGGAAAAACTCGAACAGATGCCGCAGCTTTTCACCGTCACGACCGCCTCGCTGGTGATCGCGGCGATTATTCTGGCACTGCCGGCGATTCCGATTCGGCGAATGATGCGAAGTGCCACCGATGCGGAAAAGGGATTAGTCGAAGAGGTCGGAACCGCTTCACTCTGATTTTACTTTGAAAATCGTCAAAATTTTGCTTGGGCGCGGCAATTGTTTCCGACTTATTTGATCGAAACGATCTGCCGCCCGGCGGAATAAAATCGCTTGCCGTTTGCGCGAAAAAAAACTTTCTAATAAACTAACAGAGTTTTGCCCTTGTAGCTCAACGGTTAGAGCAGCAGACTCATAATCTGTTGGTTATAGGTTCAAATCCTATCGAGGGCAAACCTTTCAAAATCGAAAAGCGGCGCAGATTCTTTAAGTTTCTGCGCCGCTTTTTTGACGATGCCGCGAATCAAAGGCAGGACGAGATTTAGTAAAAATGTTAAGTTCATATTGTTTCTCCGGCTGCGGTTTCCTTTTCGTCTTTGCTGATTTCGCGGCTGATGCGGCGTTCGATTGATTCGGACAATCTGCCGAGAGCGTGCGAATTTTCCTGAAAGGCGCGGTTGTGCGCCTCCACGATGGCGTTGATTTGTTCGTCGCGTTTGAAAACGTAATCGGCAAGCTGTTTGGTCGAAGATTGAATATACGCCAGAAAATCCGCGTCTTTTTTCGTCACCGTCGCTTTCATATAGGCGAACATCTGCCAGAAGAAAACTAACGCGCAGAGGGCGACGAAAACGGGAAAGCCGAATTTCTCGATTAAACGTCCGACAGCGTTGATTGTTTCAGTGTTCATAATTAAAAATTAAAAACTCAGGATTTATAGTTAAAAAAGGCGTTGTTGCATAAATAGGTTGCGGAGTTGATAGATAGTAGAATTTTTCTGCTATGAAAAAGAAAGCCAAGTATCGTCTCCGCAACTGGAGAGAT
>JAYVGL010000270.1:0-6565 GCA_043772175.1 Pyrinomonadaceae bacterium
CAACTGGTCGAGAACGCCTGCCACAAACATCTTTTGATTCAGCCGCGAGTGGCGTTGGTGCATTAGCAGGGCAAAAAATAAAAAAGGGAAAAGGCAAAAGTTTCAAATGCGGCTTTTGCCTTTTTGCTTTCCGACTTGGAAAATGAATCGGACGGAAATGTTCAAGCGCGTTCGGAGACGCGAAAAAATTTGGGATTTTATCATCATCGGCGGCGGCGCGACGGGCGTTGGCTGCGCGGTTGACGCAGCTTC
Source organism: Pyrinomonadaceae bacterium (assembly GCA_043772175.1). Taxonomy (GTDB): domain Bacteria; phylum Acidobacteriota; class Blastocatellia; order Pyrinomonadales; family Pyrinomonadaceae. The sequence goes on from JAYVGL010000270.1 coordinate 253, forward strand.
ACGCGGATTTGACGTTCTGCTTCTCGAGCAGAACGATTTCGGCAAAGGAACTTCCAGCCGTTCGACGAAATTGGTTCACGGCGGCGTTCGCTATCTCGCGCAGGGCGATCTCGCCCTTGTCCGCGAGGCGTTGAAAGAACGCGCCATTCTCAAACGAAACGCGCCGCATCTCGTCAAAACCCAATCGTTCATCGTTCCCTGTTACAGTTTGCGGCAAAAGTTTTTCTACGGCGCAGGATTAAAAACCTACGATTTACTGTCCGGCAAACACGGTTTCGGCAAATCCCGGATTCTCTCTGAAAGCGAAACCGTCGAAAAACTTCCGAACGTCAAACGCGAAAATCTGCGCGGCGGCATTTTATATTTTGACGGACAATTTGACGACACGCGCCTTTTGATTGATTTGGTGAAAACCGCCGTTGAATGCAGCGCGACCGTTTTAAATTACGCCGAGGTCGTCGAATTGACCAAAAGTCCGCAGGGAAAAATTGACGGCGTAAAATTCAGAGACGCTGAAACGGGCGAAGAAATCGCAGTCGAAGCGCGAGTCGTCATCAACGCGACCGGCGCGTTTTGCGACGCAGTTCGTCAGATGGCTGAAGACGAAACGGCAAAGATAATCGCGCCGAGTCAGGGAATTCACCTGGTTTTCGACGGAAAGTTTTTGCCGTCGGACAACGCTCTGATGATTCCGAGAACACGGGACGGGCGCGTTCTGTTTGCGATTCCCTGGCACGGCAAAACTTTGATCGGCACGACCGACACGCCGATTGAGAACGCCGCGCTGGAGCCGCGACCGCTCGAAAGTGAAATCGAATTTATTTTGCAAACTGCCGAAAGATATCTGGCAAATGCGCCGGGTCGTAAAGACGTTCTGAGCGTTTTTGTCGGCATTCGTCCGCTCGTCAAATCTTCCGATAAACAAAATACCGCCGCGCTTTCACGCGATCACACCATTGAAATCAACGCCGCCAATCTGCTGACGATCACCGGCGGAAAATGGACGACTTACCGGCGGATGGCGGAAGACGCGGTGAATCAGGCGATTGAGAGAAACGATTTGCCGCCGAGTATCTGCGCGACGAAAGATTTGCCGATTCACGGCTTCGACGAAAACGCGGAACGCTTCGGCGATCTGGCGATTTACGGCGCGGACGCGGAAAAGATTCGGGAAATAATCGAAGAAAATCCGGCTTTCGGCGAAAAGTTGCATCCGAACTTTCCGTATTGCGCGGCGGAAATTGTTTGGGCGGCGCGCTGCGAAATGGCGCGAACGGTTGAAGATACTTTGGCGCGGCGGCTGCGCGTTTTGTTTCTAGATGCGCGGGCGGCGGTTGCAATCGCGCCGCGCACGGCGGCAATTATAGCGCGTGAACTGGACAAAGATGAAAATTGGATTGACGAACAAATTGCCGACTTTAACGAACTCGCCGAAGGTTATTCACTTTCTTGATTCGAGCAGCTGTCGCGCCGCCAGCCACACGAAACGCGGATTTAAAATCAGATACCTGCGCCACAGGCGTTTCGGTTCCTGCGTCAGCCGAAACAGCCATTCGAGACCGAGTTTACCCAACCATTCGGGCGATTCTTTGACGTTTCCCGCGTAGAAGTCGAACGACGCGCCGACACCGAGCATCACGGCGGAAATTTTATTTTTATGCGCCGCCATCCAATTCTCCTGCTTCGGGCAGCCCAAACCCATAAACAATAAATCCGGCTCTTTGTCGTTTATTTCAGCGACGATTGCCGCGTCTTCTTCGTCGGTTAACGGTCGAAACGGCGGCGAGCAGGCGTAAACGATTTTCAGTTTCGGAAAGTCGTTGGCGGCACGTTCCAAAATCGCGTCAATCACGGTTTGCCGTCCGCCGTAAAAGCCAACGGTCAGATTATTTTCTTCGGCGAACGTGCAGAGCGCGGTCATCAAATCATTGGCGCGCAGACGATGCGCGTCTTTTGCGCCCTGTAATTTCTGCATCCAGACGAGCGGCATTCCGTCAGGGATAACCACGTCTGCGCCGTTCACCCGTTCGCCGAATTCGGCGTTGTCGTGCGATTCCATCACCATATGGACGGTCGAAAAACAAACGTAGCCGCCGCGTCCCGCTGTAACGAGTTCGTTAATTCCCTTAATCGCCGAGTCGCGGCTGACGACGTTCGGATGCAAACTGACGACGCGGACGCGCTTTAGTTTTAAAGGTTTTTTAATCGTTTCTAAATCTTTGACGGACATTGCGTTTATTATAAACCGTGCGCCGGACTTTAGCGCAGCCCATCGGGCGCATCGGGCTTTTCGGTTTTTACGCTTCAAAGTTTTTTGGGAAGCCGACTCTGAATTCGCCGCTTTATCGCCGCACGATTTGAAATGAAACGCCGCTTGATTCTACAATATCAATCACTATGACGAAAAAGATCGTTTTACTATGCAGCGTTTTCGTGCTGTTCGTTTCAGCCGGATTCGCCCAGAAATCAAGAGAAAAGCCGAACGCAGAAATCGGCGCGATGTTAAAGGAAGTTTCCGCCAAACGCATCGAAAACGACGTTCGCAAATTAGTTTCGTTCGGAACGCGCAACACCCTTTCGGAACAGGACAATCCGGCGCGCGGCATCGGGGCGGCGCGTGATTGGATTTTTGCGGAATTTCAGCGCATCTCGAACGACTGCGGCAATTGTCTGACAATCGAGAAACAGACTTTTCTACAGCCGAAAGCGGTGCGAATCGCTGAGCCGACGAATTTGACGAACGTCGTCGCAACCTTAAAAGGCACGACTGATCCGGCGCGAATTTACGTCGTTTCCGGTCATTACGATTCGATGTGCAGTTCGCCGACCGATGCCGTATGCGACGCGCCCGGAGCCAACGACGACGCTTCGGGAAGCGCGGCGGTTCTTGAACTGGCGCGGGTGATGTCGAAAAGAAAATACGACGCGACGATAATTTTTATGACCGTCGCGGGCGAGGAACAGGGACTTTTGGGCGCGACTTATTTCGCCGAACAAGCCAAACGGGAGCAAATGAACATCGAAGCGATGTTCACCAACGACATCATCGGCGGCGTAATGAGCTTTAAAAACGCGGCGAATCGTCAGACGGTGCGCGTTTTTTCCGAAGGCGTTCCGTCAAACGAAACCGAAGCCGAGGCGAACACCAGACGCGGAACGGGCGGCGAAAATGACGCGGCTTCGCGGCAGTTGGCGCGATTTATCAAGGAGTCCGCCGATTTATATTCGCCGAAGTTCAGCGTCCAGATGGTTTACCGGCGCGATAGATATTTGCGCGGCGGCGACCACATTCCGTTTGTCGAACGCGGCTTTCCCGCCGTTCGATTCACCGAACCGAACGAAGATTACAACCATCAACACCAAAACGTCCGCACGGAAAACGGCACATTTTACGGCGATACGGTGGAATTCGTAGATTTCGGCTACGTCGCTAATGTGGCGAGAATCAACGCCGCGAGTTTGGCGCGGATGGCACTCGCCCCGGCGCGTCCGAAAAACGTCGGGATGGTCACGGCGCGACTCGGCAACGACACGGAATTGAAATGGGACGCGGCTGCCGAAAGCGATTTAGCCGGTTACGAAATCGTCTGGCGCGATACCGTTTCGCCGGTTTGGACGAATTCGCAGGCGGTCGGCAATGTGAATAATTTTGTGATGAAAGGAATGTCGAAGGACAATTTTTTCTTCGGCGTTCGTGCCGTTGATAAGAACGGCAACAAAAGTCCGGTCAGTTTCCCGAAACCCGTCAGATAAAACTGACAATCACTATTTGATGAGTTCCAGATAAAGTTTTTCCGTCTCGGCAATCATCTTTTCCAAATCGAATTTTTCCCGCGCCAGTGTTTGCGCGTTTTCGCCGAAAGCGCGGCGCGTTTTTTCGTCGCTTAAAAGTTCGCCGACTGCTTCGGCAAGCCGCACAGAGTCTTTGATCGGCACGAGTTTTCCCGAATGCTCGTCGAGCAACTCTTTTGCGCCTTCGGTTTCGGTCGAAACGATTGCCGTCCCGTTCGCCATCGCGTCGAGAATCGCCAACCCGAAACTTTCCGAGTGCGAAGCCGACACGAAAACGTCCATCGCGGCGAATAAAGACGCGGTTTCTTCAACCCAATCAAGCCACAGAAACTTTTCTTCCAGGCGGAAAATTTTCACCAGCCGTTTCAGTTCACGCCGAAATTCTTTCTTAAACGAATTGTCTCTGCCGACGACGACGAACCGCGCTTCCGGGTGTTTCTGCGCGACGACGTTCGCCGCCAGAATAAAATCACGCTGACCTTTGAGCAGTTTTAATTCACCGACCGTGCCGATCAAAAAGGCATCGAACGGAATGCCGTGCATAAATCGAAATTCCTGCCGCAGACGCTCGCGGTTCTCGTTGATGCGGTCGTCAATATCAATGCCGTTGGCGATCAAGGCGATTTTCTCTTTCGGAAAAATCCTTTGCAGATTCGCCGCGACCGCGTTCGAGACGGCGATTGATTTGGAAAGATTAGTCAGCGCGAAACGGTGAAAAGTCTTCATCGGAAAAAGCACGTGGCGCGTCAAAACGAACTTCGCCGGTTTAGCGATGCGGCAGGCAATCGAAGCCGGAATGTAATCGCGGGCGGCGTGCGCGTGAACGATTTCGATGTTGTTCTCACGAACGAATTCGCCGATCCGCTGCGCGCTCAAAACGCCGAGCGCGTTTCGCAAAGAAACGTGCAGAATCCTCTCCGGCGGCAAAAAATCGAGCCGTTCCTGCCATTCGTTCGACGGTCGCAGAGCGGCGAAAACCTCGTGTCCGCGCACTTCGAGACCCCGCGCCAAATCAATGAAATGCCGCTCGCCGCCGCCGAAAACTCTCGCCGATGAAATATGTAAGACCCGCACGAATCAATGGTAAATGGTAAATCGTAAATGGTAAATGGCAGGAAATAAAAAAGACGCGCTTCCCGTTAGGAAACGCGCCGTGGAAGGTTTTTCAAACGAATTTGAAAAACTAAAATTGGAATCGTGCCGAAAACTGAATTTGTCGTTCACGATATAAAGTGCTGTCGGTTCCGGTAACTTGCCCGAAGCCAGTGTTGTAACACAGGGTGTTAGCAACAGTTCCGGGATCACAACTGCCAAGCTGAGTCGTCAGGGTATTTGTGGTAAGCGTATAGAGCAAACTATTGACACCGAAAACGTGCGTTCTGTTAAAGATGTTGAAGCCTTCAGCTAATAATTCGAGATTGTATCTTTCAGTGAATCGGAAGCGTTTTGAAAGTCTCAAATCCAAGTTGGAAATGCTCGGCAAGCGAAAAGCGTTTCGTCCCAAAAGCGGAAAACGTGAATCGCCGGCGGTTCCGTTCAAACCGGTCGCGCCAGCAGATACGGAGCCGTCATACGGACGACCCGAATAGAAGGCGTAAACAGGAGCAACTGACCAACCGTTCAACAGATAATTGTAAAATGATTTAGCCTCGCCTTTGTAAATCGTCGGTGCATAAACCGCGCTGACGATCAGTTTGTGACGCACGTCGTTATTGCTCGGACCTTGATCGAAGGTGCGGTCGAAAAGATTGAGCGGAGCGTTATTCTGGGTAAAGGTCGCCGAGTTCTGATTAGTATCGGTAGATTTTGCCAGAGTGTAGCTTGCTTGAAATTGCAATCCATTGGTAAACCGGCGGTTTGCCTGCAAGACCAAAGCATTATAATTCGATCTGACAGAACTTTGAATTTCCGTTAGAGCCTGTCCTGTAATAACGCCGGTCGTAGTATTTAGTGTCCCAACAACACGATTATAGTTTGGCGATGAAAGTGTTTGACCGCCGAAAGGTCCTCCGTTAACAGTGAAGGTTCTGTTTGGCAACGGAGTTCGGTTAAAGTTTTGGTCAACGAAAGTCGGCAGATCGCGTCCTAAACTGCCTAAGTAGGAAACAGAAACCACTGTATTTTTGGCTATTTCACGTTCGACGATAAAATCGTATTGACCAATGCGCGGTGCTTGAAAACCTTTTTGAAAAAACTGAACGGCTGCAATCGGAACCGTCGCGTTAGCAATAAAGGAAGCAGGGACGGTTGGCACATTCGGGAATGTGGGCGCACAAAGCTGTGATGCTGTTGGAACGAGCGGAAAACAGTTTGTTATCGTCGCCGAAGCCGCGTTGATTTGAAATTGCCCGTTCGGATTGCCTGTGTTGAGCAGGGCGTTATAAATTGTCGAATTGATAATGCGTCCGAAATAAATTCCGATTCCGCCGCGAATCGAAGTTTTGCCATCTCCGAAGACATCATAGGCAAAGCCAACGCGCGGTCCGAAATTATTTTTGTCGTTCGGCAGATAAGAAGTTGC
>JAYVGL010000271.1:0-4345 GCA_043772175.1 Pyrinomonadaceae bacterium
GGCAGATTTCACCGCCGCGCTCTGCCGGTTACGCTGGTTTCGCTGGCGGGTTTGGGCTTGATTTTCTGGCTTTTGCAGCTTCGTCTTTCGGACTTTGCCAATTACACTTCCGCTTATCTGGTTCTACTTTCCGCGCTGACTCTGCCGCACGCCGCGCTCATCACCTGGACGGAATTGAGCCGCCGAAAATCGAATTTATTTCACGGAATCTGAAAATCAAACGTATTACAAAATGAATCACGAAGAACTTCTATCGAAAATTTTCGCAATGCTGACGTGCGGCGTGGCGGACAGAAAATCGCCTTTGCACACGCCGACTCTGGCGACCGTCGGGGCGGACAAAAGTCCGATGGCGCGGGTCGTCGTCTTTCGCAAATTTCTGCCCGAAGAACGCGCGTTGATTTTTCACACCGACACGCGCTCGCCGAAAATTGTCGAACTTCGCGCCGATTCGCGGGTTTCGTGGCTTTTTTATCATCCGAGCGAAAAGATGCAGTTTCGCATAGGCGGTGCGGCGACGATTCACGCCGATGCCGACGACGCGCTGAAACTAAAACAGTGGCAGGCGACGTGGGCGTTCGGACGGCGTTGTTATATGGGTGCAGCACCGAGCCGTATCGCTTCCGAGGTGACTTCGGGAATGCCCGCCGGAATCGAAAAACGCGAACCGACCATTGAAGAAAGCGAGATCGGCTTTCCGAATTTCGCCGTTATTTCCACTAAAATCACTTCGATTGACTGTCTCGAACTCCACGCGACCGGACATCGTCGTTCGCTTTTCACCTGGCGCGACGGCGGCGAACTCGAAGCGAACTGGCTCACGCCGTAAATAATCAGGTAAATATATTCAAACATTTCCAAGCCGTCATTTCGGCTAACGTATTCGACTGAAATCAAATCGAATTTTTTCGTTTCGAGTCAGCCGTATTATAATCGAGGAAATTAGATTCTTCGTAAATTATGACACCCGAAACAATCGAAAAACACACACGCATCGAAACCGATTCGATGGGCGAAATCGCCGTCGAAGCCGACAAATACTGGGGCGCACAAACCGAACGCTCGCTGCATCATTTCGACATCGGCTTTGACGTGATGCCGCGCGAGATGATTCGCGCCCTCGGCATTTTGAAAAAAGCGGCGGCGATGACCAATCATCAACTCAAACCCGACAAAATGACGCTTGACAAAACGGATTTGATAATTCGCGCCGCCAACGAAGTGATTGACGGCAAACTCGACGCGCATTTCCCTTTGAGAGTTTGGCAGACGGGATCGGGAACGCAGACGAATATGAACGCCAACGAAGTCATCTCGAATCGCGCCATCGAAATCGCGGGCGGCGCGATGGGTTCCAAAAAACCGATTCACCCGAACGACGACGTGAATATGTCGCAAAGTTCCAACGACACTTTTCCGACGGCGATGTATATTGCGGCGGCGGAAAGATTGAACGCGCTGATTCCGACCGTCGAGGAAGTTTACAATTCGATCCACGCCAAAGCGCAGGAATTCAAAGATGTCGTGAAAATCGGCAGAACGCATTTGCAGGACGCAACGCCTTTGACCGTTGGACAGGAATTCGGCGGTTGGGCTTCGCTCGTTGAGCGCGATGTCGAAAGGTTGAAGCTGGTTTTGACGGGACTTTACGATTTGGCAATCGGCGGCACGGCGGTCGGCACGGGTCTGAATTCGCATCCCGATTTTGCGGAACGCGCCGCCGCCAACATTGCCGAGTTGACGCATCTGCCGTTCAAGACGCACCCGAACAAATTCGCCGCTCTGTCGGCGCACGACGAAATCGTTTTCGCGTCCGGCGCACTGAAAACTTTAGCTTGTTCGTTAATGAAAATCGCCAACGACGTGCGCTGGCTGGCTTCGGGACCGAGATGCGGCATCGGTGAAATTACGATTCCCGAAAACGAGCCGGGAAGTTCGATAATGCCCGGAAAAGTCAATCCGACGCAATCCGAAGCGATGACGATGGTCGCCGCGCAAGTTTTGGGCAATGATGCGACAATTGGTTTCGCCGGTTCGCAGGGAAATTTTGAATTGAATGTTTTCAAACCCGTGATGATTCACAATTTTCTGCATTCGGTCAGGTTATTAAACGACGCTTCAAAAGGTTTCGTCGAATTCTGTATTGCGGGAATCGAACTGAACCGTCCGCAGATTGAAAAATACCTAAACGATTCGCTGATGCTCGTTACCGCTCTGAACGAATACGTCGGCTACGACAACGCTTCAAAAATCGCCAAAAACGCGCATAAAAAGGGAAGTTCACTCAAAGAATCGGCGATTGAACTCAAACTTTTGACGGGCGAACAATTCGACGAATACGTCAAACCCGAAGAAATGACGCACCCGTGAGAAAGGACGAAGGATGGTAAGAAGGGATGAAGGATGAGGGATGAAGGATGAATAAAGAAAAAGCGCAACTGAAAATTACTCTTATTTCATCCTTCATCCTTCATCCCTCATCCTTTCCTTCATCCCTTCCTAGCGGCTTTCGCTTTGCGGACGATAGTAACGAAGATTGAAATCAATTCATTTGTTTCATCGCACAATGGTTTGAGTTTGTTCTCCGCGACGAATCCGCCTTCAATCAGCAGTTCCATCCAATACAGACTTTCTTCTAATTCCTGCAACGCGCCTTCTATTTTGCTGATAAAGTCGGCGGTTGATTTGGCGCGGCACGCCTCGCTGTATTGCGCTCCGGGCGAAGTTCCCGAACGCAGAAGTTGATGAGAAACGACGTGAACCGCGCCTTTCGTCGGCAGCGATTCATAAAGGCGAATGACCCGCAAAGCATACTGTTTCACCCGCTTTTTCAAATCCCGCCCCTTCTCCACGCCGTCAACCCCATCATTTCCCAAAACTAAATCCCCCCTAATTTCCCCATCTTTATTCATCCTTCATTCATCCTTCATCCTTCAGAGAATCCTTCAGAGAATTCTTCGGCTTCGCGCCTCGCTCCGGTTCTCGTTCGAGGTGCGAAGCGATAGTCCACGCGGCGAGTTTTTGCGGGTCGTCCTGATATTTTATCCGCACGACGGCGTTGAGTTTGTCGGCGTTGGTTATTCCGTGCCGCGCCGCGTCGCGCAAGCCTTCGACGGCGGCTGATTCCTGTCCCGCGCCGGTGTCGGCGTTCGCGCCCGCCGTGTCGAAGGCGGTGATCGCCGACTGCATCTGCGCGAGAAAATCGCTCGCCAAACCGTATTCGATAAATTTATCTGCAATCGGCTGCGCGTCTTTGACAAAAGCCCGCGCCGTCGCCAGAAGGTTTTGCTGGGTAGTGTCCTAATCTTGTGGTGCTGAAAGTAAGTGATTTTGACTTTTAGAAAGGGCAATTTATAAATGTTTCAAAAGTCAGCAAAGAGATTTAATTTTGAGATTTTGATTTTGAAACTCGTTGAACTGGGCTATCTAGCCGAATTGCTAAACAGATTCTTTTGTGCCAAAAACGAGCGTTTTTGACACTGTTTTTTATTGGTTGTCATCTTCAATCATTGGTGAAAGTTGGTCAAAGCCGCCAACTTTTCGTAACGGAATAAAAACTTCTCCATTAAATTCAAGCTCATCAGCGATTCTGTTGGTAGATTTCTTTCGTATAATCCAATTTTCAACTTTCTGCGGAGAATTTCTTAATATGCTGTGTGTTAACTGAGTGATTGTTGTAATGCTTCCGTTGTCGTTTTGTTTCCAAGTTCCTTTAGCAACAGAAAAATCGTCGCCTGCTGATATGCTCATTGGATTTGATTTATTAAATCGGTAAATAGTGCAGCCAACTAAAGCGAATTTTCCTGTTGGATAAAAGACAGCAATCCTTGAGTTTAGACTTCCTTCTTTATTTGGATTAATTTCTTTAGGTGCAGACTCCCACTTTATATTTCTGTTTATAAACGCCCAACTTAAGTCTAACTTTTCAATTTGACGGTTAGATAGTGGGGTCTCTAAAACCGAAATGTTTGAAGGGGCAATTTGCACACTATCGCTCTGATTACTTCGACAACCAATCAAAGAAATAAATATCAAAGTAAGAATTGTAAACAATTTGCTCATAAGAATTTTGTCTCGAAAAGGGTCGTTTTTGAAACTCTAAAAAGTATAGCACCACAAAGTTAGGACACTACCTTTTGCTGCGAACGGTTGCGCGGCAGGCGAAACTGCATCTCACTGCCCGGAACTTCGTCGGCAAAAGCGTTGGCGGCGCGATTGACATTGCGAATCATCTGCTGCAAATCGTCAAGCGCGTCCCGCTTGCCGTCGAGCGACTGCGCCGCCGCACCGCCGCCGGAAACTTGCCGCGCCGCCAGTTCGCGCAGTTCCGCGATAATCGCCGAAT
>JAYVGL010000272.1:0-44280 GCA_043772175.1 Pyrinomonadaceae bacterium
CCTCTCACGACCACGTAAACTTTTGCATCACGCAGATTTTCCGAAACGCGCACGTCGGTTACGGTAGCCGACAACAGGCGCGGATCAACCAGTTCAAAACCGACTATTTCCGTGATTTCTTCGCGTAAGGTTTCCGCTAATCTTTCAGGTCTTCTCACTTTTGATTCCAGATTCCAGATTCCAGATTCCAGATTCTTTCTAATTTGGAATCTGGAATCTGGAATCTGAGATTATAACTCCGTCGCCGCAATTTTCTCGACGATAAAGGCTTCGATTTCGTCGGCGACTTTGATGTCGTTGAAATTAACGAGGCTGATGCCGCATTCAAAACCCTGACGGACCTCGTTAGTGTCTTCCTTAAAGCGTTTGAGCGACAAAATATCGCCCGTCCAGACGACCACGCCGTCGCGGATGATTCGCGCTTTTGCCTGTCGGCGAATTATGCCGTCGGATACGCGGCAACCCGCAATCGTGCCGACTTTGGAAACCTTAAAAGTTTCCTGCACAAGAGCTTTGCCGAGAATCGTTTCCTTTTCAATCGCGTCAAGCATTCCGATCATCGCCGCCGTGATTTCTTCTTCGACTTTGTAAATAATCGAATGCAAACGAATGTCCACGTCTTCGTGTTTCGCCGTGTCCGCCGCCCGATGTTCGGGGCGCACGTTGAATCCGATGATGACGACCGCCGTCTGACTCTGGTCGGCTTGCGTCGCCGAAGCGAGCAAAACGTCCGATTCGGTAATCGCGCCGACACCGGAGCGAATAACGCGGACTTTGACTTTTTCCGTCGAAAGTCTTTCGAGCGTCGAGCGCAGAACTTCAACCGAACCCTGCACGTCGGCTTTCAAAATAATCAAAAGCTCTTTGATGTCCGCCAAACCGAGCGATTCGATGCCGCGTTTGGTCGTCTTGAGCATCGCCGCCTGTCGCGCCTGCATCTGCCGCGTTCCGGCGATGGAAACCGCTTTGTCAATGTCGGAAACGACTTGAAAAGTGTCTCCCGCCTGCGGAACGCCCTGCAATCCGAGAACTTCGACGGGTGTCGCAGGCATTGCATCCGTCACGATTTCGCCTCGGTCTGAGAACATCGCCCGAACTTTGCCGTAAAATTGCCCGACGATAAACGGATCGCCGACGCGCAAAGTTCCCTGCTGAACTAAAACCGTCGCCACCGAACCGCGTCCTTTATCGAGTTTGGCTTCTAAAACGACGCCGGAAGCGCGGCGCGTCGGACTCGCTTTCAAGTCCAAAATATCGGCGGAAAGCAAAACCGTTTCAAGCAGCGTATCGAGATTTTCACGTTTCTTCGCGGATACGGAAACCATTTCGACATCACCGCCCCAGTCAATCGGCTGCAAACCCAAACCGGCAAGCCCTTGTTTGACTTTATCGGGATTCGCGCCGGGTTTATCAATCTTGTTGATCGCTACGATGATCGGAACGCCCGCCGCTCTCGAATGTTCGACGGCTTCGATGGTTTGCGGCATCACGCCGTCATCCGCCGCCACGACAAGAATCACGACATCGGTCGCTTTCGCGCCCCGCGCGCGCATCATCGTAAACGCTTCGTGTCCCGGCGTGTCGAGAAACACGACGCGCCGCTGTTCGTCTTTTTTATCCGGGTTCTGCACAAAAACGCTGTATGCGCCGATGTGCTGCGTGATTCCGCCGGCTTCGCCTTCGGCGACGTTATCCGAGCGAATCGCGTCGAGCAAGCTGGTTTTACCGTGGTCAACGTGACCCATTACGGTGACGACCGGCGGGCGTGAAACTTCCGTATCATCGGAATCGGAAGCAATTAGTTCTTCAAATTCCTGCTCGATGACCATTTCCTCGAACGGCACGAAACTAACGGCGTAACCATAGCTTTTGCCCAACTCGACCGCCATATTTTCGCCAATCGGCTGGTTGAGCGTCGCAAAGATTCCGCGTTTGACGAGCAGCTGCACGATGTCGCGCGGCGTAACGCTCATCGCTTCGGAAAATTCACGAATCGTCGCGCCCTCGGTCAAACGAACGACTTTTAAATTGCTGCTGTCAACTTTACCGACCTGCTGAATTATTCGTTCCTCGATGGAAAGCGGACGCGGCACGTTAAATTCCCGCTCTTCAAATCTGCCGCCTTTTTCGCCGAATTTACCACCGCCGCCTTTTTTATTATTGCGTCCGGGTTTTCGATTCTGACCGGCGGGCGGCACATAAACTGTTTTCGGCGTGGCGGTTTCGCCCGGCGTTCCGCGCAGTTCGGGCGGGCGACCGGTGCCGCCGCGCACATCACGCCGCGAATCGTTACGGCGCGGTTTCTCGGTTTTGTCGGTGCTTAATTTGCCGCTCTTGGTCTGAGTTTCCGTAATCACGCGCTCACCGGGTTTGACTCCGGCTTTCAGCGCGTTCTGGGTCAAAGTAAGCTGCTTGATCTGCGTTCCGGTCGGGCGCAAAACTCGTGTCGTAGATTTCAGAGTTTCTGCCGTCGGAGTGCTGTCGGCAACTTCGATAGATTCCGGCTGAACGACGACATCAACCGGCGTTTCCAACGGTGAGACTTCGAAAATTTCTTCGACAATCGGCGGCGCGGCTTCATCGACGGCAATATTTTCCGTCGGCGGCTGAACGAAAATTCTTTTCTTTAACTCTTTGATTTGTTCAAACGGTTTCGGTGAGAAGGCAGTTGTCGTCGCTACCGGTCGCCGCACTTCCGGCGTTCTTTCCGTTCTTTCGGGTCTCGTTTCCACCGCTGTAGTTTCCGGGGTCGCCGACTCTTCGACCGAAGTTTCGGTTCTAACCGTCGCTTCTCTTTTGATGACTTTGACGATCCGTCTCGGCGCGATTTCAGTTTTCGGGAAATACCTGTTTCGCACTTTTTCCGCCAATTCTTTGCTCACGGAATTAGAAGGCACACTGACATCTGCGCCCTCGCGCCGCAATTCTTCAATCACGCGCTTGGTGTCCTGCTTTAATTCTCGTGCCAAATCGTAAATCCGAACTGATGCTCCTACCGCCATAATTTAAATTAAATTCTCTGTGCTAATTTTACCCATTTTAAAATCAGCTTTTTCAACCGCAAGTATCATTTATCGGCAACGCCTCAAATATAAATCATACTTACTCCTTTCCGGGTGAACCGTCCCCATTATTTTCAATTTTTTCGTCACCGGCAACTTCCGATATTTCAGTTTCGGGCGAAGCCGCCGCTTCACTTTCTTCGGAGGTCGCTTCCGTTTCTTCCGGCGCGGCTTGCGCGTTGCGTTCCGCAACAATCGCTTTTGCCGAGCCGAGAATCTTCTCCGCGTCGTCAAGACTGATATCGAGAATATCAACCAAATCGTCAACCGAAGTCGCCGCTAATGTTTCGACATCAGCGATACTTTTCTCTTTCAAATCAGCGGCTTGTCCGGCGGTAACGCCCTGCAGAGCCGTGATCGGGACGGCTTCGCCGCTTGCCATCATTTTGCCCATCTGCTGCGCGATTTCTCGTTTCAACAGTTCTTCGCTCACGATGTCAATGTCCCAGCCGACGAGCCGCGTCGCCAGACGAACATTCTGCCCGCGTTTGCCGATTGCCAGTGAAAGCTGATCTTCATTGACGATGACTTCCATTTTGCGATGGTTAATATCGGTGATTCGCACCTGCGAAACCTTCGCCGGACTCAAAGCGTTCGCCGCAAAAACCGAAGGCTCGTCCGACCATTCGATAATGTCAATTTTCTCGCCGCGCAATTCTTTGATAATCGCCTGGACACGCGAACCTTTCATTCCGACGCACGCGCCGACCGGATCAACGTCCTTTTCATTCGACGCGACGGCGATTTTCGCTCTATCGCCCGGTTCGCGGACGGCGGATTTAATAACGACCGTATCGTCATAAATTTCCGGGACTTCCATTTCAAACAGCCGTTTCAATAATTCCGGCGAAGTGCGCGACGCGATAATCTGCTGACCTTTCAAATCTTTCGAGACATCGGCGATGACGACGCGGATTCGTTCGCCTTGATTCCACGTTTCGCTCCGCGCCTGATGGTCGCGTTTCGGCACAATCGCTTCGAGATTGTTGCCTAAATCAACGATCATATCGCCCCGCTCAAAGCGTTTGACCGTGCCGTTTATCAGCGTTCCGATTTTATCAACGTATTCGTCGTAAACTTTTTCACGAATCGCTTCGCGGACTTTCTGAACCAAAATCTGCTTTGCCGTCTGCGCCGCGATGCGCCCTAATTCTTCGGTCGGCAGCGGAATCAGAAGCATATCGCCGAGTTCGACTTCATCGCCGGCCAGTTCCTGGGCTTCTTCGAGCGAGAGTTCGCTTGACGGATTTTCGACGACGGCGACGACTTCCTTCTGAGCCGAAATCTCAATCGTGCCGTCTTCCAAATTCCATTCAACCTGAATACTGTCGCCGTTTTTGTCCTGCGCCTTAAATTGTTTGCGAGCCGCTGCTTTGACGGCTTCCTTCATCGCTTCGATGACCAGATCGCGGTCAATTCCTTGCTCGCTTACCAATGCTTCGATACTCTGTCCGATAGATGTCATATATCTTTAATGGAAAACTGAAAATGGAACACTACTAATACTCATTTCCCACTTTCCATTTTCAGTTTTTCGTTTCCTTTAAGTTCTTCCTCTAAATCAATCTCCAAGTTTGCTTTTGCAACGGAGTTATACGGAAATCGCGCCGTGCCTTTGGTGTTGTCCTCAAAAACGATTTCCTCGCCGACGATGCCGGCGATGCGCCCGCGAAAATTCTTTTGCCCGTCAACCGGAGCGTTTAATTTGACCTTTGCTAAACTTCCCGTAAATTTTACGAAGTCCTGCAAACTGTATAATTCGCGTTCCAAACCCGGCGATGAAACTTCCAACAGATAAGCCGCCGGGATAAAATCTTCCGCGTCAAAAATTTGTTCCAATTCGCGGCTCATCGTCGTGCAGTCTTCGTGCATCACGCCGCCTTCTTTATCAATGTAAATGCGGACGATCAGATTTTTACCGGAACCCGCGACTTCGGCGCGAACCAGTTCCAAACCGTTTTCTTCCGCCGCGCGAGCCGCCGCTTCACGCACTTTCTCTTCGATTAAATTTTTCATCGGCACGTCTTTCGCCCAAAATAAAAAGTGGGCGCGAAACCCACCGAAAACGTCCCTACGTCTCGCAGGAAACGAGTATCTTACACGAAATTAAAACCTGTTGGCAAGTGAAGACTATTCGATGCTCGATTTTAATTTCCCGATTGCCGAGTTTATTTCACTAAACTTTTTTTCCAGTTGTCCAAAGTTAGACTCTGAGGTGTTTGATGAAAATTCTTCGAGCAGAATCAAAAACAGTTTGGTTTCAGAAGCGATTCGCACCGCTTCTTTCTTCAGTATTCGTGATTTATCCGGCAGGTCGCCGCCCGCTTTTTTAACTTCCGTTACACCCCAGTGCGTAATTTTGACGAAGTGCAGCTTCGGCGTTTCGGCAATCCAGCCCTGTCCGCTCAACATCTGGAAAATGTCGTTATAATTACCCAGAAATCCCTGATTCTTGACTAAATCTTTTAGGTCGGTCGTTACCGAATCTCTTCCGCTCGTAACTTCGTAGAGTTTCAATAAAACCTTGTGATAAACATCCATATTGAAAAATTTTACCGAAAGTCAAAAGCCTGTTTCAAATGTTCAATGAAACTTCAATTGACTTTCGAAATGTTTTTAAGAGCTAATCGCGCCGCGCCCAAGATTCCTGCATCGTCGCCTAATTCGGCGCGGACAATTTGAGCGCGTTTCGCCGGTTCCCTGTAAGAGCGGCTTTTTATTTCCGCTTCCATAAACGGCAAAAATAAATCCCAACCGTCAGCCGCACCACCGCCGATCACGATAATTTCCGGGTTTAGGACATTTATCAAACCCGCCAAAGCAATGCCGAGGTAAAATCCCTGCTGACGGAAAACTTCCAGTGCAAGTTCGTCACCCGCCTTTGCCGCCTGATAAATTTCCAGTGCCGTCAGATCGTCGCTTTCAAGTAAATCGGAGGCGGGAAACCGTTCCCCCAAGTGATAAGCCAATCTTTTTATCGCCGAAGCCGAGGAATACTGCTCGACACAGCCGCGCGAACCGCAGCCGCACGGCGCACCGAACGGTTCGACGCAAATATGACCGATTTCTCCGGCAGTTCCGTCAATACCGCGCAAAATTTTCCCGTCAATTATGATGCCGCCGCCGACTCCCGTGCCGAGCGTTACACAAATTGAATTTAGAAATCCTTTCGAGGCTCCACACCAGTTTTCACCGACTGCCGCCGCATTCGCGTCATTCTCCAAGAAACAGGGAATGGCTAATCTTTTTTTGATTTCATCAGCGATTTGAAAATCGTTCAATGCCGCGACGTTCGGAGATTGCAAAATAATTCCTTTCTCAACATTAACCGTTCCCGGCACAACCGTTCCAATGCCGACAACCGATCCTTGAACTTCAACCGCTCGTCGGCATTTCTCCGCTTCATCCGTAATTAAAGTAAGGATAACTCGTGCGTCTGCAGTGCGCGGCGTTGCGATCTTGGTGCGAAATAAAATTTCTCCAGCACAATCAATCGCCGCCACTCTTAAATTAGTCCCGCCCAAATCTGCGGACAAAACGATTTTTCTGTTCATTTTTGTTTTTTGAAAATAATACTTTCTCTATACACTTCAAAACTCCTTAAAATCCGATATTTGGGTTTACACCTAATCTGAACATCAAAAGCATACCAAATCTCCGACGCAAAATTTCCTGCAAATGAAACTTTAAATACGCACAGGTTATATGCTATAAAGTAATTGACTTTAAGGTTTTATAAAAGTTTGTAAGCCTATTTAAATCGGGACCTTGGAATTTTCTGTTTGTTTGATGATTTTATTGACATCGGCAGGTAATTCGTGTAAAAGATTCAAAGGCCTGATTTTTGAAATTATTGATTCAACGCGATACAACGAGGAGAAATATGAATAGCAAATTATGGATTAACAAAGCACTTTCAATGTGCTTGACGGTTGCGATACTGACAACCTGCTCAATGCTTACTCTGGCAAGTTCGGAACGAACTGCCGGAGAATTGACGATTTCAGGCAAAAGTGTCGGTGCTGAAGCACCGTTTGTTTTGGTTAACGGCGAGACCGCTCAAAACGGTCGCTCGGTTTTCTCAGCCAGCACGATTGCCACGCCGGAAACTACCGGCGCGATTGTTAATCTGGGAAAAGCCGGCAAAGTCGAACTTGCTCCAAACACCATCCTGACTTTAACCTTTAACGAGAAAAACGTCAGCGGCGATTTAGCAGCCGGACAAGTCACCATTTTGAGTTCAGCCGATACAGTTAACATCAAAACCGCCAACGGCATTACTGTCAAACTCAGTGCGGGTGATTCGACGACAGCAACCGGAAAAACTAAGGATGATGACACGACGGGCGGCGGTAGCGGCGGCAACTGGTTGGTCTGGGCTTTAGTTCTCGGCGGCGCGGCAGCCGGCATCATCATTGCGGCAACTACCAACAATAACCGCATCAATTTAGGCGGCGGCACAACGGTAGTCAGCCCGACTCGCTAATTTTTTGAAAACCTTTCTTGAACAGTTTAGCTTTTTGGTTATAAACTGAGAAAGGTTTATTACTTTTTATAAAGTTTGATACAGGAGGAGATTAAATATAATGCTCGGCGCAAAATTGATTCGTAAATCTTTAACATTTTTAACTGCCGTTGCCGTTTGGAGTGCTTTTTCAATGATTGCATTTGCCGCTCCCGGCGACGTAATGGGTGAAATCATCGCTAACGGACAAGTTTCTGTCAACGGACAAACGGTCGTTTCCAATTCCACTTTAACTTCCGGCAGCACTATTGTAACCGGAGCCAATTCATCCGCAATTGTCAATCTCGGCAAAAACGGAAGAGTTGAAATTCTTTCCGACTCTTCCGCAACATTGAGATTCACCGACAACAGCATCGTCGGAATGTTAACAGCGGGAAAAGTTCGTGTTTCCAATGCAGTCGGTGTCGGAACGACGGTTACGACCAGAAATTCAACTGTCATCGCCGATTCCGGTCAGGCAAATGTTTTTGGCGTTGATGTCGGTTGCGGAGATGAAGATCGCTGCGCTCAGACCTACGTTGAAACGACGAGCGGTTTGGTTACTCTAAGAAACGGTTCAACCGACAAACAGGTTGTCGCCGGAACTGATGCCACCTACGGCAACCCGTCGCAAACCGGTTGCAAACCGTGTCTGCGTCCCGGGAGTGCCGCTCCCGTAGCAACTACCGGTTTGGGTGCCGGTGCCATCGCGGCAATTCTGCTCGCCGCCGCCGGTGCTGTCGGAGCCGCTATATTCCTAGGCACAAACGGTGAAACGAATACGGAAGTCGGTGGCGGCGCAATCGTCGTCAGTCCATCTCGCTGAAATTTAGCGCGATAATTTTCTTTTGTAGATTTACAAATGCGAACTTAATGGCAAGGAATTTATACGGGTCAGGTTGAAAAACACGACCCGTATAAATTTGTTTTTGATTGTGAATTATTCAACAAACAGAGTTATCTGATTTTTATTATGCACATTGCAGTTATTGGAACAGGTTATGTCGGATTGGTTACGGGCGCGTGTTTCGCCGAGTTCGGTGTCGAGGTTACTTGCGTTGACGTTGATAAAGGAAAAATCGAACGCCTCAACGAGGGTATCATTCCTATTTATGAACCCGGCTTGGATTTGATGGTGGAGCGCAACTCAAAGGCGGGCAGACTTCATTTCACAACGGATATAAAGTCAGCTGTCGAACAGGCTTTAATTGTTTTTCTAGCAGTCGGCACTCCGCCGAAAGAAGACGGCTCTCCCGATATGAGCTATTATCAGCAGGCAGCAAAAGACATCGCCGAAGCGATGAACGGTTACAAGGTTTTGGTAACAAAATCTACGGTTCCGGTCGGCACGGGCAAATGGCTGCGCGAATTTATTGAAAAGAATCAAACGACGAAAACTAATTTTGGTGTCGCCTCAAACCCGGAATTTCTGCGCGAAGGCGCGGCAATTGATGATTTCATGCGTCCTGATCGCGTAGTCGTCGGCAGCAACGAACCGGATGCAATTGCCATTATGAAGGATTTGTATCGCCCGCTCTATTTGATTGAAACGCCCGTCGTTATTACTTCACTTGAAGCCGCCGAATTAATTAAATATGCCGCAAACGCATTTTTGGCGACAAAGATTACATTCATAAACGAAATTGCCAACCTTTGCGATGCTATCGGATGCGATGTTCACGATGTCGCTCGCGGAATGGGAATGGATAACCGCATCGGACGTAAATTTCTCCATCCGGGTCCGGGTTACGGCGGCTCGTGTTTTCCGAAAGATACCCGCGCTTTTACTAAGGTCGGCGACAAATACGATGTCGAAACCTCGGTCGTTGACGCGGTTATCAAGGCTAACGAATTTCAGCGACAGGCGATGATTCCAAAAATCGAAAAATTGCTCGGCGAAATCAGCGGCAAGCAAATCGGCGTACTCGGACTTTCCTTCAAACCGGAAACCGACGATATGCGTGAATCTCCGGCGACCGATATTATCCGCGAATTGCAGACACGCGGCGCGAAAATCAAGGCTTTTGATCCGGTAGCGATGGAGGAAGCGAAGCATTTACTCTCGGATGTCGAATACGCGACGGACGAATACGATGCCATCAAAGATGCCGATATTTTGATTATCGTTACCGAATGGAATCAGTTCCGTGCGCTGGATATGGCAAGAGTCAAGCAGCTTCTAAAATCGCCGAAAATCGCCGACCTGCGTAACATTTACGAACCGGACGATATGCGCGAGATGGGATTTGAATACGTTGGCGTGGGAAGATAGCTTTTCAATGAAGCGAGTGAGAAGATGAGGAATAAAGTTTTGTTCCTCATCTTTTTTTATCTTTTCAAATCTGTGTTAATCTGGTTTTTCTTTTATTCTGACAAAAATTTATGGCACTGACAAACAAGTTTCTGATAACCGGCGGCGCAGGATTTATCGGCTCTAACCTGGCTGACGAATTGATAAAGCAGGGAGCGAAGGTTGTAATTTTAGATAATCTTATTACCGGATTTCGGGAAAATCTGGAGGAGATAGGCGGCGATTTTGATTTTATCGAAGGCGATCTGAATGACGATTTGAAACTCGCACAAGCCATCGAAAACGTCGAGGTAATTTTTCATCAAGCCGCTCTGCCGTCCGTTCCGCGCTCGGTAGAAAATCCGCTTGAAACTCATCAAGCGTGTGTCAACGGGACTTTTAATCTGTTGCTGAAAGCGAGATCAAGCAAAGTGAAGCGCGTCATCTACGCCGCATCAAGTTCGGCTTACGGCGACCAGGAGACGCTGCCGAAAATCGAAACGATGCGTCCTGAACCGCTTTCGCCATACGCTGCCGCAAAGTTGATGGGCGAGTATTACTGTCAGGTTTTCACTAATGTTTACGGTTTGGAAACGCTTTGCCTGCGTTATTTTAATGTTTTCGGTCCGCGCCAAAATCCGGCTTCGCAGTATTCCGGCGTGATTTCACGTTTTGTGGATGCGTTAATGGCGAATAAAACTCCGATTATTTACGGCGACGGTGAAACGACCAGAGATTTTACATACATCGCCAACGTCGTTGACGCAAACATCAAAGCCGCGCAAACCTCAAAAGGCATCGGCGAAGTGATGAACGTCGCCAACAGCGAGCGAATTTCGCTGAATGATTTGCTGGAAGTTTTGAAGAAAATTACCGGCAAAGAAACGATTTCCGCCGAATTTCAGCCGGAAAGGAAAGGCGATGTCAAACATTCGCAAGCCTCCAATCAAAGAGCAGTCGAATGGCTCGGATATGAAAAACTCGTCGGTTTGGAAGCAGGATTGGTGGAAACGATCAATTGGTGGAAAGCCAGCCGATTCGCCGCACAAATGGCGAGTTCGGTTTGAGAATTCATTTTCTTTTCACGATCACGAGCGTTATGTCGTCGTTGGCGGGCGCGGTTTGCGTGAAGGCGGATAGTGCCGATTCGACTTTATCGCGCAAGCCGGACGCTGAGGCTTGCAGATTTTTACTAACCACTTGCGTTAATCTTTCCATTCCGAATTCGTCGCCTTTCAAGTTATTCGCTTCCGAAACGCCGTCGGAATAAATTATCAACGCTTCGTTCGGTTCGAGTTTGGTTTGACCGACCTCGAACTCCGCCGTTGGAATAATTCCCAGCGGAAGCCCGCCTGATTCCAGTAACTTGACTGTTCCGTCGGTGTGTCCGATGAGCGGCGGATTATGTCCGGCGTTGATGTAATTCAAAACTCCGGTCTGCGGATCGAGTTCAGCGATGAAAAGCGTTACAAAACGATTGGTCGGCGTATTTTCGGCGAGGTATCGGTTGACCGAAACGACCGTCTGATGCAGCGAAGTTTTAGCCGCCACCTGTCCGTGAATCGCCGCGTGCAGACTCGACATCAAAAGTGCGGCGGCAGTTCCCTTGCCAGAAACGTCGCCGAGGGCAATCAGCATTTTGCCGTCGGCGGTCGGAATAAAATCATAATAATCACCGCCGATTTCATAACACGAGAACGAGATTCCCTGAAATTCGTAACCGTCCATAATCGGCGGCGCAGACGGCTGAAAACGCTGCTGAATTTCCGTCGCCAGTTCGAGTTCGCGTTTGATGCGTTCTTTTTCAAAGCGTTCTTCCAGCAATTTGGCGTTTTCCACGCGAATCGCCGCGACGGAAGCCAAGGTCGTTAAAATGTTTAGATGCTCTTCCGAAAAACTCGCTTTGTCGGTTGGCGAATCGGCGTAAACAATTCCGAAAACATTATTTTCCGCCACGCTCAGAGGCACGGCTAAAACCGAACGAATGCCCAGAAGCATCATCGTTTGACTGGCGTAACGCGGGTCGTGCTGGGCATCGGAAGTCAAAACCGAGTTGCCTTTTTTCATCACTTCGTCCATCACCGTGCGGCTGATGCGGACTTCTTCGATGCGCTCGTCTTTGCCGCGCAGACGCGCCACCATAATTTTCATCCCGTCTTCCGTCGTTTCGTCGCGCAGCATAATCACGCATCTTTCGGCGGGAACGGCTTCAAAAACCAGCGAAGCGACTTGATTGAGCGTTTCGTCCAAACCGCTCGAAGAAAGCAGCGCGACCCCAACTTTGCCGATTAAAGCTAGTAATTCGGTGCGCGTGGAGAATTGAGAATTGAGAATTTCCGCCGTCGGATTCGTATTGCGGTTAAAAGCAATCGTCTGTGAAGGATCGAGAGCCTCGGTATTTTCGGCGATCAGGGTCGAGTTTTTATTTTCGAGCAGGCGTTCGTCTTCAAAAATAATCGAGGTTTCGCCGATTTGAATTTCGCCGCCGGAAGTCAGCGGAATCGGGGCGGCAACGGGCGAACCGTTATAGCGCGTGCCGTTCGCCGAACCTAAATCGAGCAGCCAGAAAGCATCGCCTTCCTTTCGCACTTCGGCGTGCAGGCGCGACGCAAACGCATCGGGAATGCAGACATCGCTGCGGGCGGAACGCCCGATGGTCGTTCGCAAGCGCGACAAAGGAACTTTATCGGTCGGTCGGTCGGCGGTTTTAACGATTAGTTGCGGCATAATTCTGTTTAGGAATCAGTAATGTAGAATTCAAGATTTGGGATTTCAATTCTACATTCTGAATCTTATTTTTTTTCGATTCGTTTCCGTCCGTAAACAACCACCGTTCCCGATAGAAAATCGTGCAGAGCGCGTCCTTTCGAGTTGAGAACGGCGAATAAAAATCCTAAACCGGCGGTCAGAATCGTCAGCGGATAACCGATTAGATGGCGAACTAAAAGGCGGCTGAAAGAGGCGGCATTGCCGTCAGTTTTGACGACTCGCAAGCCGGTCAGTATCTTGCCGACGCTTTGCCCGCTGAACATCGGGAAAATCACGAAGTTGGTGATTCCGAACAGTATCATAATCAGCCAACCGGCGTTGCTGACTTCGCTGTTAAGGAGTTTTGCGCCGTCGTATTCAAAACTTTTGCCGATCAAAAGACTGACAACCGGAACGGCGACGAGCAGAATGTAATCAATCAAGATCGCGCCGCAGCGCAATAAGAACGGTGCTTTCAAACGCTCGCCATCGAAATCAACGATGACGGATTCGGGTTTTGTTCGGGCGGTCGGGACGACTCTTTCTACTTGCACATTGGTCATTTGAGATTCAAGATTCAAAACTTAGGATTCAAAATTTAGGATTCGAGAATTAAGGTGCAGGATTTTTGAATCTTGAATTTTGAATCCTGAACTCTGAATTTTGCCTTATTCATCCGAGAATAAAATGCAGTGTCGTATCGCCTAACCTGATTTTATCGCCGTTGGTTAAGAGTTGCGGCTGACGCGGCTGTAAGCGCACGGTGTCGCTGATGACCGGCAGCAGATAAGTTCCGTTTGAAGAACCCAAGTCTTCGACCATAAATTCACTGCCTTCGCGCCAGATGCGGGCGTGTCGGCGGGAGATTTTCGTTTGCGGATCGTATTTCGACAAATCAACTTCAGGGAAAATGTTCGATTGCGGATCGCGCCTGCCGACGAGATTTTCCTCTTTTTCCAGGCGAAACGCCGGTTGTTCGAGTTCATTCGTGCCGATAATCAAAAGCTGTGCGGTCAGAGGCAGCGGCGAATAATTTTCAGAATGAACGCCCGGCTGTGAAAGCGGCTGTTGCGCTCCGCAAAACGCGCAGAACATATCGGTCGCCACGATTTTCTGTCCGCAAAAGCCGCAGAAAACGGGTTGGTCTGACAAAGACACCGAAGCCGGTGCTTCTTTGACACCGAAGGTTACGCTTCCCTTTTTCAGATTTTCCAGATGTTCTTCAAGCTGCTGGCGCATTTCGGCGGCGGACGCGAAACGCTTATCGGCGTTATATTCGACCGACCGCATCAGAATTCTCTCCATCTGATCGGACAATTGCGGATTGATTTGGCGCGGACGCGGATTTTTCTGAAAATCGAAAATTAAAAGCGGATTGCTCTGCGGATCGGCTCCGGTCAAAAGGTGAAACATCGTTGAACCTAAACTGTAAATATCCGAACGCGATTCGACGTTGCCGCTGAACAATTCCGGCGGCGCGTAACCCATCGTGCCGACCGCCGTAACGCCTTTTTCCTCTTTATTAACCCAGCGGGCGATGCCGAAATCAATCAGCATCGTGCGCCCGGAATTCGCGTCAATCATAATATTGGCGGGCTTTAAATCTCGATAAACAATCGGCGGCTGGCGGTTGTGCAGATAGTCTAGAACGTCCGTAATCTGCGTCGCCCATTTCGTTACTTCGGCTTCGTCAATTCGTCCGGTCGGAGCCGAACGCAGCCGCGAAGATAAGTCGCCGCCCGAAATATATTTCATCACCAAATAAAATCTGGCTTCTTTTTCGTCGAAAAAATAATCGTAAATCGTCGGAATTGATTGATGGTCAAGCGAGGTCAAAAGCAAAGATTCACGTTTGAAATCGTTAACGGCTTTGTCCTGCTGTTCCTCTTCGATATAGGACTGCACCATTTCTTTGACGGCGCGGAGAACGCCGCCCAAATTTTTGTCGGACGCGAGATAAACCGCGCCCATTCCGCCGCCGCCGATTTTGCGGACGATTTCGTAACGTCCGTTCAGAACCGTGCCTTCGTCAAGGGGTTTAAGTTTCTTTTTATTTTTGCCGTCCGTGTCGCCGCCGACCAGATTCGGCTGCGTAAAAGCGTTTTTTTCTTCAACCGCAATCGGCGTTGCGGCAACCGGCGCGACGACTTCGGGAATAATTTTTTCGGCTTCCGACACTTTTTCCGCTTCCGGCGCGGACTTTTCCATAATGCTCACCGAATCGAAACGCGACGGCGGAAACGGGTCTTCGACGGGCAAGTTCGCCGACGGCATTACGAAAGGACTTTCGGGCGCGGCGGAAATTTCGGATTTTTGTGCGGACGGAGACGGCGCGGCAGGTTCGGTGAAAGACTTCTCCATCTCGGAATCTTCGTCGTAATCGGCTTCCGGCTTCGCATCGAAAGCGTTGCCGTCGAAACGGTCGGACGCGGTTTTCGGCTGGCTGACTTCGCCTTCCGATTCGACGAAAACCGGATTCAGATTGATTTCTTCGACCGGCTTTTGTTCGCTCGGCTCGGCTTCTTTGAATGACGTTTCGATTTCGTTCGCTTTATCGGCGACGATTTCCGGCGTTGCTGTTTCCGCAATCGGCTCAATCGTTTCAAACGCCGCTGGCACAGAATCGGCGAAAGAATTTTCGGACTGCCCGAAGCGCGGCGAAACTTCCGCTTTTGGGATTTGAGGATATTCCGACGCAACGGCGAACGGTTCGGCGGACAAGTCGAGATCTTCCGCCGTTACATCGTTGGCGAAATCAGTGCTTTGAACGGCAGTCGAAGCAGATTTTTGAGTTGGCGCGTCGAAAAATTCGGCATCCGTCAGCGGTTTCAGCTGTTCGGCAACCGAAACTTCGTCGGCAACCGGAGCGACCGACGGCGACAAAGTTATCCCGCAATACGGACAAAAAACATCGTTTTCGGCGACTTGTTCGCCGCACTCGTAACAATAAACCATTTTTTTAGTCTTTAATTTTACTGACTGATATAAAACCGCAAAAAAGTTTTGCCGACGATAATTTCGTCGCCGTCGCTTAGAATCTGTCCGCTGCCCGGAATCAAACGCCGCCCGCGATTAACGTAAGTTCCGTTGGTCGAACCTAAATCTTCAATCGAATACTGTCCTTTATTATACAAAATCCGCGCGTGGCGGCGGGAAATTTTCGCTTCCGGGTCGTGCCGGTCAAGATCAACGTCGGGGAAAATTCCGTTGTCCGCGTCCCAGCGTCCGATCAAACATTCGTCGGAAGTGATTTGAAATTCCGTGCCGACCGCATCGCTCCTTTCGATTAGAAGGGTCGCGTGAACGCTTTTCGCTTTTCTCCTTTCGGCTTCGGCGGAGCTTCTTTCGGCATCTCTGATAACCTGTTGAATGTTCGGAATGCCGACCGATGTGACGTTGGAAGTTTTAAAAACCGGCACGTCGGAGAAGTGCGTTTCAAAACTCGGCAGTTCGTTAATTTCAACCGCTTTACCGATTAGCGTCGCACCGCATTCGTCGCAGAATTGCGAACCGTCCAGATTCGGCGTTTCGCAGGTTTGGCAATTTGTCATCTGAATCTAACCCAGGCGTTCTATATTCGTTTACGGCAAAGATATTTTAATACGTATTGCGTTAATCTCAAATCGGCAAGCACGAGTAAAACGGCGCGGACGACAATTATTTGTTTTTTCGATTCTGGATTCAAACAACGGAGTTTGTTTCAATTAGTAGTTTTTTGAAACTTTGTTAGGAAATGAGCCGTAAAAAAACCTGACGCGCACAACCGATTTATTTGCGTTATTTTAATTCCGCAAAATTACACGATTAAAAATTTTACTCTTCAAAGAGGAACGATAAGATATGGCTCTCAGCCGCAAAACAAAAATTATTATCGGCGCATCCGCCATCGTCGTGATCGCCGCGATTATTATTGCGACAGTTTACGCTAAACGCACCGACGCGCAGGAGGTTACCGTCGTGAAAGTCGAAACGCGCCGCGAACTGCGCTCGACCGTCACGTCTTCGGGCGAGGTGCGACCGATTCAGTTTATGAATCTGACGAGCGAGGTGCAGGGCAGAATCGAAGAAATCACGGTTAAGGAAGGCGATCCGGTGAAAAAAGGTCAGATGCTGGTGCGGCTTGATCCCGACCAGTTGGAATCGAATGCCGACGCGCAACTTGCCGCTTTGCAGGCATCGCAAAACGAAACGCAGGTTTCGCGCTCGCAGGTAACAGCCGCGCAAAATCAATTTTCGCAGGCGCAGCAAGGTCTCATCGCGTCCCAGGCTTCGGTTGACACGGCGTTGCAGCAAGTCGCGTCGGCGCGTCAGCAGGTCGTCGCCTCGCAAACCGACGTGGACAAAGCGCAGGTTGATTTGAACACGGCGCAGAGAGAATTGAAACGAACCACGGAATTAGTTGAAAAAGGTGTGGAATCGCGCTCAAATTACGATACGGCGAAAGACCGTGTGGAAACCGCGCAGGTCGCTCTGCGAAACGCGCAGGCGCGGCTTAAATCACAGCAATTATCAATTAATGAGGCGAACGCCCGCGTCAACGAATCACGCGCCAGAGCCAAACAGCAGGAAGTCGCCGTCAAGGACGCACGGCGCGGCGTGGACACGGCAAATTTCAGCGCGGATGCGAGCGTCAACCGAGCAAATCAGGCGACGGCGGTTCTGCGCGGACAGCGCAATCAGCGCGATAAAACTCTGGTCGTCGCGCCGATTAACGGCATCGTCGCCGAAATTCCGTCGAAGGTCGGAACGCTCGCCGTCGCCGGTTTTTCGACGACGGCTTTGATGACGATTGCCGATATGTCTTCGGTCAATGTCGAAGTTAAAGTTGACGAAACCGAGATTGATAAAGTCGAAGTCGGTCAGCCGGTGAAAGTTAAAGTTGACGCATTCGGCGAACGAGAAATTATCGGCGAAGTGCGGCAGAAAACGCCGCTCGCGCTTGGCAAATCGCAAACCTCTGGCGGTCTTTCAACCAATATCAACGTCCAGGAAGCCAAGGAATTTCGCGTCGTCATCGAACTCAAAGATTTGACCGAAGAATTCAAATTAAGTTTGCGTCCGGGAATGAGCGCGACCGCCGTCATTACGACGAAAATCATTGATAACGTCATCACCGTTCCGCTGCAAGCCGTTATCGAGAAAAAGCCCGACGCAACGCCTTCGCCAACGCTTCCGGGCGACGGCGCAACCGCTTCGACACCTGCCGACAAACCGAAAACCATCAAAGGCGTGTATATTCTCGACGGCAACAAAGCGAAATTCGTCGAAGTTCAAACCGGCATCACCGGCGAATCCGATATTCAAATCACGAGCGGTTTATCCGAAGGACAACAAGTAATCACCGGTCCGAGCCGCGTTTTAAATACCTTGAAAGAAGGCGCGGTCGTCAAACAGCAGACGAAAAAAGAAGGCGAGGCGGCGAAATCGTAGTTGATTCAAGATTCAAGATTCAAAGTTCAAAGTTGAAATCCTAAATCTTAAATCCTAAATTTTGAATCTTGAATCTTGAATCTATGACGGCAAACGAAGCGTTCAGACAATCAAACGGCAGCGTGACGGACGACAAACCCGAATCGTTAATCTCGATGCGGAACATCTGGAAATCGTATCAGATGGGAGCGGAACTGCTGCACGCGCTCAAAGGCGTTTCGTTTGAAGTCAAAAAAGGCGAATATCTCGCTATTATCGGACCTTCCGGTTCGGGAAAATCAACGCTGATGAACTTGATCGGCTGTCTCGATTCGCCGTCCAAAGGCCAGTATTGGATCAACGGTCATCTGGTTTCGGCAATGACCGACGACGAGTTGGCTTCGATTCGCAACAAGGAAATCGGCTTCGTGTTTCAAACTTTTAATCTTCTGGCTCGCGCCACCGCTTTGCATAACGTCGAATTACCTTTGATTTACGCCGGAATGGGTTCGAGCGCACGACACGAACGCGCCTCCGCCGTCTTGTCCTCGGTGGAACTCGGCGATAGAACATTGCACAAGCCGAATGAGCTTTCCGGCGGTCAGCGGCAGCGCGTTGCCATCGCCCGCGCTCTCGTCAATCATCCTTCGATTCTCCTCGCCGACGAACCGACCGGGGCATTGGATACGAAAACGAGTTACGAGATTATGGCGTTATTCGAGAAACTGCATTCGGACGGCAACACGATTATTTTAGTAACGCACGAACACGACATCGCCGAGAGAGCGCACCGCGTCATCACGATTCGGGACGGCGAAATCGAGAAGGACGAGAAAATCAAGTAATGAACAATGAACAATGAATAATGGATAATTTTGCAGGAAAATTTATGTGTTTCCGAGCATTATCCATTGTTCATTGTTCATTGTTCGTCGTTCATTGACTATGAATTACACCGAAACATTTAAACTGGCATTTGCGGCGATTTGGGCGCACAAACTACGCTCGTTTCTGACTCTGCTCGGAATGATTATCGGGATGACGGCATTTATGGTCGTGCTTTCGCTGCTTCAGGGTTTCAGTTCCTACGTTGACGAGAAAATCGCGGGCATCGGCTCAAACGCTTTCACCGTGCGCCGGTTTAGTTTCGACGATTTTAAAGATACCGACACCATTGCCGAAGCACAGCGACGCAACAAAGAATTGACTTTTGAAGAGCTGAATTTTATCCGCGAACGGGCGCAGTTGATTGACAAAATAGGTGCGCTCGCCGGCAATACCTCGCGCGAGGTCAAGCGCGGCAGCGTGAGTTTGCAGGACGTACAGATGACGGGCGCGGAACCCGTCATCGCCGAAATCGAAAAACTCGACATCGCCGACGGGCGTTATTTCAGCAATGCGGAAAACGATAATTCGATGCGCGTCGCTTACGTCGGAATGGATGTGGCGAACAAATTTTTTCCGCAGGGCGATGCGCTCGGCGGCGAAATTACGATTGACGGAATTCCCTATCGCATCATCGGAATTCAAACCGCGAAAGGCACGGTTTTCGGTCGCCCTTTGGATAATTTCGTGCAGTTGCCGATTAAAACTTTCGGTGCGGCGTTCGGCGGATTGGTCAGGGCGCGTGCGCCGTATTTTGAAGCGACGGCGAAATCCGACAAACTTTTTAACGATGCCGTCGAGGAGGTGCGGACGCTGATGCGAACCAAACGCCGTTTGGCGTTCGGCGAAAAAGACAACTTCGGAATTCTCACGCCCGATGCGATTTCCGGCATCAAAGACCGGCTGTTCGGGACCATCGGCACGGTTATTCTGGCGATTCCCGCCATCGCTCTGGTCGTCGGCGCAATCGTTATTATGAACATTATGCTCGTCGCCGTTACCGAACGCACCAAGGAAATCGGCATCCGAAAAAGTTTAGGAGCGCGGCAGGGCGATATTCTGCGGCAATTTCTGTTCGAGGCGGCGGCACTTTCGGCAATCGGCGGAACCATCGGTTTGATTTTCGCCGAACTTTTGGGCGTGATTCTGACGGCGTATGTTTTTCAAACGAAAATTTCGCTGTGGTGGGCGATGTTCGCCATCATTATTTCGAGCGTTGTCGGCATTCTTGCCGGACTTTTCCCGGCGTGGAAGGCGGCGCGGCTCGACCCGATTGAAGCATTAAGGGCGGATTAGTTATGATTTTATTCAGCAGTTCATTTTACGAAAATCTTAAAATGGCTCTCGACACGATTCGCAGCAACAAACTGCGGTCGTTTCTGACGATTATCGGGGTCGTAATCGGGGTCATCGTCGTAATGCTGATTTCCTCAATTATCAGCGGCATCAATGTTTCGGTGGAAAAAGAAGTCGAATCGTTCGGAACGCGCTCGATTTTTTTGTATAAATTCGATGTTGCTTTCCGCACCGGCAACCTGACGCGGGAAGAGCGGACGCGCAAGTCTCTGACCGAAGAAGATACCGCCGCCATCAGCAAACTTCCGACCATTGAAGTCGCCGTTCCGCTGCTCGACATTTCCAATAATTATTTCGGTCAAAAAATTCTCGTTACCGGACAAAACGGCAAAACCTCTTCGTCCGTACGGCTTCAGGGAACTTACCCGGAAATCGAAAAGACGACGACGGAAATTCTCCTCGAGGGACGCTGGTTTTCACGCTCGGAAAGCGATGCCAAAACCAATGTTTGTCTGATCGGCGACACGGTAAAGGACAGTTATTTTCCGTATCGCAATCCAATCGGCGAAACGCTGGAAATCGGCGGCAGTGAATTTCGCGTGATCGGACTGCTGCAAAAACGCGAACAGCTTTTCGGCGGCGGCGGCGGCAACAACGACCAGAGCAACGTAATTTATATGCCGATGGGCGCGGCTTTAAAACTCAAACCGAACGCCGACGACCTTTTCATTCTCGCCGTCGCCAACGAAGGACAACTCGAACAGGCGAAAGATCAGGTGCAGGATTTGCTTCGGGTGCGCCGCCAGGTTCCCTACGGCGAAAAAGATAATTTTTGGATGACGACCGCCGCCAACGCCATTGAGCAGTTTCAGTCAATTACCGCCGCTACATTTTTGGCAATGTTTGCAATTTCTATGGTTGGACTGATGATCGGCGGAATCGGCGTGATGAACATAATGCTCGTCTCCGTGACCGAACGAACCCGCGAAATCGGGATTCGCAAGGCAATCGGCGCGAAGCAGAGCGATATTTTGATGCAGTTTTTAATCGAAGCCGCGACTTTGACCGGCTTCGGCGGACTGCTCGGACTGCTTATCGGCTGGCTTCTGACGTTGCTCGTGCGGGTGTTTCTGCCGTCTTACGTTCCGTGGTGGGCGCCGGTCGCCGGATTTTTCGCCAGCGTCGGCATCGGCATTATCTTTGGGTTGTTCCCGGCGTGGAAAGCGGCGCGGCTCGATCCGATTGAGGCTTTGCGATACGAATAAATTCAGTCCAGAGTCCAATCTTACAACTGACTTTAGACTCTGGACTGCTAGGTTTTACTGAAACAACGGGGTAACGACACGAAGGGCGACGCTGACCAAAGCCAAAATCAGAACGATTCCCCACGCCGCGCCAGACGAGATTTTGCCGACGATTCGCAGACCGATTGCCGCTAAAATCCAGCCCCATATAAAAAAGACATCGAACGTGCCGAGAATCGCGCTCAAAACCGGCATCGCTTTCGTATCTATAAAAAACGACGGATTAGCGTGAATCAAGCCCTGCTGTGCCGCCACGCTGTCAATATCGTCGGGCGATTTTAAGAATAAAACTAAAATGTTCGCCAGCATCGAAACGACCATCGGCGGAAATCCCGAATAAACCCAAACCGCCACGCCGCGCAGAAACGACATCGAACCGCCCATCGCGTTCGTCAAGCCCCAGTAAATCAAGCCGCCGATAAAAAACGAAATGAAAAAGACAATCGGCGTGATGCCGAGTGTGATGTATTTAACAATCGGACCGGTCTGCTGTTCGATCATCTTTTTCTGCGCGTCGGGCGGCTGATTTTGATACCAGGAACTCGCTTCGAGCCGCTCGCGCACCACGCGCTCGTAACCGATTTTGCTGTAAAACGCCCCGATAAACATCGTTAACACGACGACGCTGATTACCGCCGCCATCAAAAAGCGCGGCTTGCGGCGCAAATCTTCAAACGTCGCGCCGGGTTCAAAAAAGATGCTGCCCAAGGTTCCGACCTCCGACATCTGCGGCGGTTCGGCGACCGGCGTATTGTCAGACGGCGGCGGCGGTGCTTGCCATTGTTGCTCAGACGTTTGATTTTCACGCGGAAAATCATCGCTGCGGTTCGGTAAATCTTCACTCATAAATTATTCCCTCCGTTAACTTCAGATTTGGATTTTTTACTTGAAACGATACAAAATGTCGGTTTTGATAAATGATACGCCGTTCTCTATTTCGCAGTTTCAACTTATGCAAGTTCAACACCGGATTCCGGCAGACTGAATTTCCCGTCGAATAGATTTTCACTTTGTGTTTTTTCTTTCAATCGTCAAGTTTTGACAAGGTTTAACTTTCAAAACGTCTTCTGTGTTTTTCGCGGCTTGAAATAATTTTAACCGTTCTTTCACATTCCAAAATTTGGAGATTGGAGATTGCTGAACTTCGTCTTTTTCAGTCGGGTAATTCTCAACCAACAGAAAATAATTGCCCGGCGCGATATTTTCAAACGAGAAAGTCTTGCCCGCACTGCCTGTGCTTCGGGCGTAGCGCAGAACATTATTTTTGTCCGCCTCATCTGCCGGAATCAAATAAACGATGGATTGCGCTACCGTTTTCTCGGCTTTTTCTCTTTCAGAAACGATGATTTTTCCTTTTATTTTAGCCGCCCCGCCACTGATAATTATTTTGACGTTGTTCAGGTTTTCGCTCGTCCCCAAACTCAATCCGCCGCTCAAGTCGCGCTTCTCTTTAGCTGAAATCGGCTGAAAAATTTCTTTGACGTATAAGTCCTCGTTAAAAATACTGGCTTTTAAAAAGTATCTGCCGCCCTCCAGACAATTTATTTCAAATTCGCCGTTCTCTTCGGGTGCGGAGGAGTCGTTCTGCTCAATACTTTCAAGCGAACTTAAAACCGACTTTTCCTCCGCGCTCGAATCGAATTTTATAATCATCGAGGTCAAGGATGTTTCCACATTTTTCGCGCATTTTTCGACATCTGTCAAATTCGAGTTTTTCTCGACAAAAACATTACCTTTGATAGAACCGAGCGGTTTTAGATCAACGACTAAACCGGAGACATCCGCGCCTTTGATCTTTATTTTTTGGAAAGAATTTTTAGAAAAAATTCCGCGTTCACCAAATTGAAAAGCGCGAATTTCGTATTCGCCGTCAGGAATTTGTTCAACTTTGAAAATATATTTTCCATCGCGTTCAGCCGTTTGGGTTTGAACTATTCGGACACCGTTCGCAATGTTAAATAGAGAGATCGTTACGCCTCCGTCATTGCTCGCATTCGGATTTGCTCCCCTGATTATTCCGGTGATGCGGAAACCTTGAATTCGCCGAAAATTTATATCAATCGCAGCCGTTTCCTGTCCGAAGCCCACGCGGATTTCCTCTGCCGTATCAATTGAATCCGATGGATAATAAGCCGGACTGCTATCCTTCGTCACTAAATTTTGTTCGGAATAGGAGTCTGCGCCGCCGACGTATATCAGGTAATTTCCTGCCGTCAAACCGAAAATCCGGTAAATGCCGCGATCATCGGTAAAATTTTGCGGCGAATAAATTGCAAATTCCTGCGCCGTAATTCTTTGCCCGAATTCATCGCGGACTCTAACGGCGTGAACGCGAAGATTGACGATTGGCTGCCCGTTCCCGTCCGCGATTTTTCCGGTAATCGCGCCCCCTTTTCTGACGATGAAATTCAATTGGCGGTTAACCGTATAGGTTTTTTGATTTTCGTTTACCGTATCGAATTCTTCCGGCAGAACATATCCGGCATAGCGAACATAAACTTTGTATCGGCGCGGCTTCAAATTTTCAAAGCTGAATCTTCCGTCACGGTCGGTCGTTTCGCCAAATGATTCGCCGGATTTTTGCGAACCGATAGAAGATGCCGAAATTGTCGCGTCCTCGATCGGCAAACCGGCTTCGTCGGAAACGGTTCCCGAAATTCTACCGGGCGGCTTATCCGCCGGTTTCGCTTGCGGTTTCGATTTTTGTCCGAATGCCGCAAACATACTCGAAAGAGTCAGAAATAATATCAGCGTAAAATTCTTCATCCCGATGTTTATTGATTCAAATCAACATTGAAAACAACTTGCCCGTCAACTCCGTTGATTATCATTATTCTCATCCGGGCAGCGATTTTTCCGTTGAGGTCGTTCCAGCTTTCGTTCTTTTTCGCAACGATGACTTTGACATCGTATTGTTCGGGAGTTAAACCTTCGAGCAAAAATTTTCCCCGTTCATCCGCGATGGCTTCTGATATATCGAGCCTTCCGGGTTCGGTCGGTTTGGCGATCAAGCGGATTTCGGAATCGTTCGGAACTTCCCCGCCGGTGAAGCGAACATCACCCTGCAACCGATCTGTTCCGTAACGAATTATTACTTGCAGGTCTTTGATTGATTGTCCTTTGACGAGATTTATCTTCTCAAACGGAGTGCCGTCTTTTTCGATTTTAGCGATTTTCAAACCTAAAATACTTGTTCCGGCGGCAAGTTTTATCTCGCCGGGCTGAAGCGCGGCAAAGCGAAACGTGCCGTCCGCTTTTATTGGAGTTTCGCGCCTTGAAGTGAAAGTTTTAGACAAATTAAACTGTCCGCCGTATATTGCCAAGCCGACGTTCGATAAATTGACGGGTGTAATCGTCCGGCTTTTGTTTTCGAGTTTAACGATGCCGCTGATGCTCAAGCCTTTTTTCGCATAGATTTTAAGATTCGTCAAATCTTTGTCAACAACTTATATATCGGTCGAAGGCGAGAAAAATTCCGCTTCGTTCTCAGAAAAAAATCGAATTTGTAAGATGTATTTTCCGGGCAAAAAACCTTTTAGATCAAAGTTTCCGTCTTCCTTGATCGAATCGTTGGAAAAACCGAAATCGGCTTCCTCTTCAGTTGGAATTGCCATCGCGTAGGCACGTGTCTTTTCAAACGGTTCTCCGGTTTCTTCATTGTAAAGTTTGCCGCTGATATTAAACGCCCGACCTTTTCTGCCGGTTCGCAAATCAATGTTCTCCGCCGCTTCGCCGACGTTCAACTCGACGATTTTCGCATCTTTTTCGTCTGGAAAAACAAAACCCGGAACTTCCGGGCGCAAGTAATAAGAACCTGCCGGAAGATTTTCGAGCAAAAATTTGCCGTCGGTGTCGGGTTTCGTCGTCGCTTCGGGTTTATCATTCCAGTTTGCGCTCGCCTTCGTAACACCGATTGAAATGTTTGCGGCAGCCTTTCCTTCGGTTGAGACAGTGCCGCCGACCGTCGCCGGATTTGAAACAACCTCAAAGTCTTTTGTTTGAATCTGAGAAAAGACTGGCAAAACGAAAAAGCCGCACCAGAATAGAAAGCCTGCCGGAATGAATTGAAGTCGAGTTAGCCTCATAACTTTATAATACCTGCATTTACGACTTTGCCCGCGCCGTGTCGTAGCCTTCGACGCGGATACACGCCGCGAAATGATTCGGCGCAATCTCGCGCAGTTCCGGCTCGACTTTGGCGCAGTCTTCGACGGCGAGCGGACAGCGCGTTCGGAAACGACAGCCCGAAGGCGGATTGATCGGTGTCGGAACGTCGCCCTTTAAGATGATTCGCTCGCGCTTTTTTTTCGGGTCGGGAATCGGAATCGCCGATAAAAGTGCTTTGGTGTATGGATGAAGCGGCAAATCGTAAAGCTCGCGTCCTTCGGCAATTTCAACGATTTTCCCCAGATACATCACGGCGACGCGATTGGAAATATGCTCGACGACTGCCAAACCGTGCGAGATAAAAAGATATGTCAAGCCGAACTCCGCTTGTAAATCCTGCAACAGATTCACGACTTGCGCCTGCACGGAAACGTCTAATGCCGAAACCGGCTCGTCGCAGATAATCAATTTCGGATTCAGAGCCAGAGCGCGGGCGATGCCGATGCGCTGGCGTTGCCCGCCGGAAAATTCGTGCGGATAACGCCGCATATAATTCGGGTCGAGTCCGACTTTTTTTAACAAATCAGTCGTTTTCGCTTCCCTTTCCGACTTCGAGCCGATGCCGTGAATCTTCAGAGGTTCGGAAATAATAGATAAAATCGAAAGACGCGGATTCAGAGAAGCGTAAGGGTCTTGAAAAATAATCTGCATCTCGCGCCGGAGATGCTGCATTTCGCGGTTCGGCAAACCGACGATATTTTTGCCTTCAAAGTAAATTCCCCCGCTCGTCGGTTCGTGAAGGCGCAAAAGGCATCGCCCGACGGTTGATTTTCCGCAGCCCGATTCGCCGACTAAACCTAAAGTTTCGCCTGATTTGATGTCGAACGAAACGCCGTCAACGGCTTTAACGACATCATCGCTCGATTCAATCGGGAAATGTTTGACCAGATTGCGAACGTCGAGTAAATTGGATTTTTCTGTTTTTACCGCGCTATTTTCCATTTGATAATCGGGTTTCTATTTATCAATTAAATCCTGTTTGATGCGCTCGATATTATTTTTATCGTAAAGCACACAGCGCACCCGAACGTCGTTTTTCAATTCGTAAAGCGGAATCACGCCGTAAGTGCAAACGTCCATCCGAAACTCGCAGCGCGGGGCGAAATGACAGCCTTTCGGTAGATTCGTCGGACTCGGAACCGTGCCTTCGATGGTCGAAAGGCGCGTTTCTTTCGCTTCGCCGATGCCGCGCAGTTTCGGAACGCTTTTTAGTAAACCTTGCGTGTATGGATGTTTCGGCTTTTCAAATAATTCATCCACGCCCGATTCTTCGACGATTTTCCCCGTATACATCACGCAAACTCTATCAGCGACTTCGGCGACGACACCCAAATCGTGCGTGATTAAAAGCACGGCGAGTTTTCTGGTTTGCCGCAATTCGTTTAATAGTTCGAGAATCTGCGCCTGAATCGTGACATCCAAAGCCGTCGTCGGTTCGTCGGCGATCAGCAGTTCGGGATTGCAAGCCAACGCCATCGCAATCATTACGCGCTGGCGCATTCCGCCGGAAAGTTGATGCGGATAATCGTTCACGCGCCGCGCCGGATCAGGAATCGAAACTTCCTTCATTGCTTCGATTGACTCGTTCCA
The DNA here is from genome assembly GCA_043772175.1 of Pyrinomonadaceae bacterium. GTDB lineage: Bacteria > Acidobacteriota > Blastocatellia > Pyrinomonadales > Pyrinomonadaceae. Next base: position 27,256 of record JAYVGL010000272.1, read on the forward strand.
CGCATCTTTTTTGTTTAATCCGCGATGCAGTCGCAACGCTTCGGCAATCTGTTCGCCGACCGTGTAAACCGGATTGAGCGAAGTCATCGGGTCTTGAAAAATCATCGCCACATCGTCGCCGCGCAATTCGCGCATCCGAATCTCCGACGCTTTCAATAAATCTTCGCCCTTAAATTTCACCGAACCGCCAACGACTTTTCCCGGCGGCGAAATCAGCCGCATAATCGAAAGCGCGGTGATTGATTTTCCGCAGCCCGATTCGCCGACCAGTCCGAGCAGCTCGCCTTCGTTAATGTAAAAACTGACATCGTTAACGGCTTTCACCAATCCGCCGCGTGTTGGGAAATGAGTTTGTAAATTTTTGACTTCGAGCAAGTGAGACATTTAATTAAATGTATGACACCTCCGGTTATATAGTTATTAAATGGATTTTTTAAGGACAGCGGACAATGGCAAATAATGTTCTCCGCCTGAATTAATGATTCGCCAGTAAAGTTGACGGCGGCGCAAAATCAGCGTCGCCGTGCCTTGACCATTGCCGTCCGGGAATCCGCTTCTAAAAGCGACGGTTGCCGTTTTGCCTTTAACCGAGCCGGTAATTGATGATGTTTGTGTCCTATCGGCTTCATCAACTTTATGACCGTTTTGTCCGATAGCGATGTGGTAGCCCGATATTTTGTTACCTTTTTGTTTAAGTTCCAATTCAAATTCATCAGCCCCTTTCTTCCACATCCAATTGCCCTGAAAATTGTCGTTCTTCTGGGCGTAAAGAGTCGTTGCCGCCGATAAACCGATGAACAGCAATATCATAGTCGCTGTGGCTAATCGTTTGATGGTTTTGTTGTTCATTTTGCTTCACCTGCCGAATGCTCGTTCAAAATCCTTTGAATTGAAGTATAAAAACTGCGCCGCAGTCTCACCGATTTACGAACCTTGGCTCTACGGCTCGTAATCTTACCGCCGTATAAACGGTGAATTATTTCGTCCAAATCTTCCTTGTCCGATAAGGCGTTGAATGGTTTGCGGTCGCGCCAAAACCACGCCGTCGCTTTGATATTCACTTCAATATCTTTAATTATCAAATCCGGGTCTTTAACTAATCGGTCGTCTTTAAAAACCGCTTCGCTACACGCTTCGTAAGCATCTTTCCAAGTTAGCTGATGGATGCCGCGCCCATAATAAGGATAATAATCTTTACCTTTTCCTTTGCCGTATTCTTGATATGTGCGAAAGTAATCGGATTCGATAACGGCTTGCGACAAAAAGCCGACCTCTCGCCGTCGGTTGTTGGCTTCGGCTAATTTCATCGAAGCATTCAACGCTCTAACCACTTCATCCGAATTAAGGTTAGATTTCAAATTTTTGACACCGGAACATCTATCCATAATTTCCTGCAAAATCGTTTGGTCAATTTCGACATAATCGTCGTTATTATTTTTTTTCAATGCCTTGCTGCAATTGAAGGAGTCTAATGGCAATTTCGTGAGAGGACATTTTGATTAGCGTTGGCGGAATGTGGACGCGAGCGGTTGTGTTCGCCGAAGCATTCACTTTATCTGGCGGCACGATTATCAATTCGCCGTCATCAGCCGTTACCAAATCTTCGAGATGCGGGTTGGCGGTTAATAAAACATTCGTTTGCACACCGAATCTTTGTGCTAAATCTCCGATTGGTTCTTCACCCTTTGCTGTGTAAGTCCAAACTTCTTGACGAAACATAAGTTTATCCTCCGATCTCTTTTCTAATTTTCATTTTCAAGACACAAGATGATTGCGTCCGAGACACTCAATCTTTAACATAAATAATTTTTTATTCTGCTTAGACGGCAAATTTAGATGCTGCAAATTGAAGAGCCTCGTGCAACTATTTTCGCGGCTTTTTCCTCAAAGAAATGTTATCATTTTTCAGTAATTTTGCCTTTTCGCGGCAAACAAAAAGTTGCAGGAGATTTACCCAGTGAAAAAAAATTTAACCTTTTTCGGCTTGCTTTTGTTAGCCGCCACACTTTTTTCCAGCGTCCTTGCTCAAAACCCGCAAACCGCGAGTGTCAAGCCGAAAACTTCCGATGAAGCCGGTGCGTCCAAATCCAAAAAAGTCGTTAAAGTCGAAAATGTCGAGGAAGATGTCGCCGAAGCCTTAACGATTATTCAGGACAATCACGTCGGCGGCAAAACTTTAGATTACAACGAACTTTTCAAATCTTCGATTGACTCGATGCTGCACACGCTCGATCCGCACTCGAATTATTTTGACGCGAAGGAATTTGAAGCGTTTCGCACCGAACAGAAATCACAGTATTTCGGCATCGGCGCACTTTTAGGCGATTTGAGCGACCGCGACGGCAAAGTCATTGCAACTTACATTCGCGCCACTTTTGAAGGTGCGCCCGCCAATCGCGCCGGACTTCGTTACGGCGACAAAATCGTCGAGGTCAACGGAACTTCGATGCTTGGCAAATCTTTTTCCGAAGTTCGCACTTTTCTGATCGGTGCGCGCGGCACGGCGGCGAAAATTACGGTCGAACGCTACGCGACCGGCAAGCGCGAGACCGTTGACATTATTCGAGATGCCGTCTCGCAGCCGTCCGTCCCGGAAGCCTATATGATTCGTCCCGGTGTCGGTTATATTGCGATGACCGGCGGTTTTCACCAGACGACTTACGACGAATTTCGGTTGGCGATGCAGAAACTAAAAGACGAAGGAATGCAGCAGTTGGTTCTCGACTTGCGAAATAATCCCGGCGGTTTGGTCAATCAAGCCGAAAAGGTGGCGATGACGTTTTTGGGAGAAGGTCAAACGGTTTTCAATCAAAAAGGCAGAATTGACGGTGCATCGAATCTTTCGACTTCGAGAAATCCGAATCCCGACGCGACTCCGATTGTGCTTCTGGTTAATCGTAATTCGGCTTCGGCTTCGGAGATTTTGGCGGGCGCGCTACAGGATCACGACCGCGCTTTGGTCGTCGGCGAAAGCACTTTCGGCAAAGGTTTGGTAACGAATCCGTTTCCGCTCGAATACGGCTCGATGCTGCTTTTGACCATCGCTAAATACGAAACGCCGTCGGGTAGATTGGTTCAGCGCGATTATTCGGACGGCAGTCTTTACGATTATTACAACGAAGGCGGAACTCTGCGAACCGAAAAGCCGATTGAAAAACCGAAAGGCGCGGAGAGCAAAACCGACGCGGGCAGAAGCGTCTTCAGCGGCAACGGAATTAACCCGGACGCAACCGTCAAATCGCAGACGATTACGGTCGAGAAAGCGCGTTTTCAACGTCGCCTGAACGATCCGATTTTCGCCTTCGCCCTCGATTTGGCTTACAGCAAAATCAAAGGTTACGAAACTTATAAAGTTGACCGACCGATTTCCTACGAATACGATTTGAAGAAAACCGATTTCCCGGTTGACGAAAAAATCTATCAGGAATTTAAGAACTACGCGACGACCAAATACGGTTTCACGCCCGCACAGGTTGACCGCGAACGCGAATTCGTCGAACGCACACTGCGAACCGAACTCGTTACCGCCGCCTACGGTTCGACGACTTCGTTTCAGGTTTTCAACGATTACGACACGCAGTTAAAACGCGCCATCGAGTTGCTGCCGCAAGCCCGACAATTAGCGATTCAGGGCGCGAAAGCCAACGCTTCAAAACCAAAGGCGGAACTCAATCGTTGATTTCGGTTTTGTTAATTTACGGAATTAGTTTTCTCTGCGACCTCCGCGTCTCTGCGGAGGTCGCAGAGAGGATCGTTTTTTGGCTGGAGATCTTCTTTTCTCGCTCATCTCGATTCGCCCTATCACAATCTAATTATCTGCCTGACGGCAGACGGCAAAATTTCAAATTACTTCCCTTTTCCCGTATCAAAAGGTAACATCAAGTCTTCGTCTATATTATGAGCAAACGCATTATCGAAAGCTACAAAAAGAAACTCGCGGGTGAGGAAGGCGTGATCGTCAAACACGGGGCGCGGCTTCGCATCGCGTTGTGTTATCCGAACACGCACGCCGTCGGGATGGCGAACCTCGGACTGCACACGATGTATGAACTTTTCAACAAAATTCCCGAAGTTTCCTGCGAGCGTGTTTTCCTGCCCGATGCCGAAGAAATGCGCGAATACGAAAAATCGCGCACGTCGCTTTTATCTTTGGAAACGCAAACGCCGATTAAAAATTTCGATGTCGTCGCCTTTTCGATTTCGTTTGAAACCGATTATCTGAATATGGCGAAAATGCTGCAAATGTCGCAGATTCCCGTTTGGTCGAAAGATAGAAATCATTTTCATCCGCTGATCGTGATGGGCGGCGCGGCTTCGTTTCTCAATCCCGAACCGATTGCCGATTTCACCGACATCATCGCGGTCGGCGAAGGCGAAATTTTAGCTTTTCAGTTAGTTGACGCGATTTTCGAGAATGAAACCAAGGACGAAATCCTTTTGAGTCTGGCAAGAATCGGGCGCGGATTTTATATTCCGTCGCTTTACGAAGTGGTTTATAACGAAGACGGCACGGTTTTCGATTACGTCCCGAAAGAAACCGGCGTTCCTAAACGAGTTGGACGTGCTTTAGCCGCGAACAATCCGAAAGAAGGAACTTTGCGTCGAGCGATGAAGCGCAACGAAGTCGAAGTTATTGATTTTTTGATGAATCAGGATGTTTTCGCGCCTTCGACCGCCGTCTGTCGCCGGGCGCGGAGATGGGCGACCGGCTTTTAATCGAGATTTCTCGCGGCTGTTCGCAAGGCTGCCGATTCTGTTGGGCGGGCTATAATTATTATCCGCCGCGTGTCGTTCCGGCGCGGGACATTCTAGCAAAAGCGGCGCAGTGGCGCAGTAAAACCAATAAAATCGGATTAGTTTCAACCGCCGTTTGCGATCATCCTGAAATCTCAACGATTTTGAGCGAACTGCGAAAAATGGAATATAAAATCACTGTTTCATCACTTCGCCTTGACCAGATTTCCGAAGAATTGTTGGACGCGCTCGTCGAATCGAACGACCAGCAAATCGCCGTCGCGCCCGAAACCGGCTCGGACAGATTGCGCCGCGTTATCAATAAAAATCTGACGAATGACGAAATCGTGGACATCTGCGGCGCGGTTTTTGATCGCGGAATGCTGACTATCAAACTTTATTTGATGGTCGGTTTGCCGACGGAAACTCAGGAAGATTTGGAAGAAATGTTGGTTTTAGTCGAAAGAATCAAAGATCGAATGCTCGTCGCGGGGAAAAAATTCGGACGCGCCGGAAAAATCATTCCGTCGCTTAACGGACTCGTGCCGAAGCCGAACACGCCTTTTCAGTGGGACGCGGTTTGCGATGAAAAAGAACTGAAAAATCGTCTGAAGTGGGTTTCCAAAAATTTAGCGCGAATCCCGAACGTCGAAGTCCGCGCGATGTCGGCGCGGATCGCGCACGAACAGGCTTTGTTTTCGTCGGGCGATAGAACGATTGGAAAAGTCATCGAAGCGGCGGCGCGAATGAAAGGAAATTTGAACGACGCTTTACGCGAAACCGGCATTGATGCCGCTTTTCATACTTCCCGCAATCGCAGTTACGAAGAATTTCTGCCGTGGACGATTATAGATTCGGGCTTATCATTTGATTTTCTGAAGACCGAACACGAAAAATCACAGGCATCATTATCGAGCAAACCGTGTCCGGCAGTTGAAAAATGCACGACCTGCGGTGTTTGCCCGACGACCTGGCTGGCAAACGCGCCGAACGGTTTGGTGCAGTTGCAGAGTCTGCGAAAGCCGCGCAGTTTGGCGGTCGGTGTTTAGTTTTTATTTGAGCAGAAAGCCGGTCGGCGTGGCGGTGTGATCGAATTGATAATTATAAGTGTATAGACCGAAAGGCAGGATATTCACCAATCTCGAATAAGCGACCCGCGCCGAAACTGCGTCTTTAGTCGATTTAATTTCAACCAGCGCGTTTGGCGGAATGCCGTCATTGACAATCGCTTTTTGAATGCGCCCTCTGACCATATCAATCGGCATCACGCCGGGCGGCACCGCCATTCCCTGCACGACCGCCGTCTGCATATCCTGTTTGAAACTTTGTCCTTCGTAGGCAACGGGAATGTAGTTAAAACCGGCGTGTCCGACCAGAAACAAAACCGCTAAAACCGCTATCATTTTTGCGCCCGCGCTGCCGCGTTCGGATTGCCTATTATTTTTTTGACTTTTCATTTTCGGTAAATTCCTCTCTGTAAAATCTTTTAAGAATTCATTCACTTCCGCAAAACTTTCACGAGCGTTTCGCTTATCGCCTTCGGCGAGATGCTTTTGCCGTCAACGATAACCGGCTTGCCGATGTCTTCCAGAAGAATCCACTGAAGCGATTCGCCGATATTTTTTTTGTCGAAAGCAAAGGTTTTGGAAACTCGTTCGAGGTTGATATTTTGCGTATCGGGGAGTTTCCCAACGTGCCGCAAAACACCGTTCAACAAGTTTAGCTTATTAACGTCAAAAATTTCAAGTTTTTTTGACAATTCGGCGGCAAATAAAATTCCGTAGCCGACCGCTTCGCCGTGTTTGAAGTATTTATAGTCGGTAACTTTTTCGAGCGCGTGTGCCAGCGTATGCCCGAAGTTTAAGATTTTGCGGGATTTACCGTCGCAGCGCAGCGCATTTTCACGCTCATCCTGCTGGACGATCTCCGCTTTGAAAGCAACTTGGGCGGCGATTAAATCGGTAATTTCAGAAGCGAATTCATCGTCTGTGAAATGTTTTTTTATTTGGTTTGAGGGAAATTTCTTCAGGAATTCGGCGGTTTGAGCAAAGAGTTTTTCGCCCGCAATTGCGCCCTGTTTGACAGCTTCGCAGAATCCGGCGGTCAGTTCGCGGCGCGGCAGCGTCTGCAAAACGGCGACATCAATTAAAACGCCGTGCGGCTGATGAAACGCGCCGACGAGATTTTTGCCGAACGCAGTGTTCACGCCGGTTTTGCCGCCGACCGACGAATCAATCATCGAGAGAAGCGTCGTCGGAATCTGCAAAAATGCGATGCCGCGATGGTAAATCGCTGCCGCAAATCCTGCCGCGTCGCCGACCACGCCGCCGCCGAGCGCGACAACCGCGTCGGTGCGTCTTATTTTACGCTCACTGAAAAATTTAAGCGTTTTCTCGATTGTGCGGAGACTCTTGTATTTTTCGCCGTCGCCGATCAAAAAAACGCCGACTTCATAATTCGCGCTTTCGAGTTTTCTTACGACAACTTCGCCGTATAAGCCGAAGACCTTGGCGTTGGAAATAACCGTGATTTTTTTTGCCGGTTGAGGAAGACATTTTCGCGCCCATTCGCCGCTGTTTTCAAGTGTGTTGTTTCCAATGGCAACGTCATATTTGTGTGCATCGCCGGACAGATTGACCTCTACTTTGCTGCTTTTCATTGTTCGAGATTAACTTAAATCGGCGGATTTGTTGAGAGCGGAAGATGGAGTAACGGTTTAAAAGTAAAGAGCAGATGAAGCAACGTGGAAGTGTGCCGCATCTGCCAATTCGTGATTACTGTCCTCACCCCAGCAACCACTTGAAACGGAGGCTCCACCTACCGTTTCAGTTATGGTTACTATACATTTTTTTTCGAGAGTTGGCAAGCGCAAAGCGGAAAACTTTTTCACTTCTCGACTTTCTCAACCCAAACTATTTCCGATCACTTTCGCCAGACTGTTCGCCTGTGCTTCGATCACCGCTTGCTGTTCGCCTTCGATCATCACCCGCGCCAGATTTTCCGTTCCCGAATAACGCAGCAGCAAGCGTCCTTTGTCGCCGAGCTGCGTTTTAATCGCTTGCGCGGCGGCGGCGATTTCTTCGACAGCTTCAAACGGTTGTTTTTCACGCACTTTGACGTTGACCAGAATTTGCGGAAACTGCCTGAAACCTTCATTGACCTGCGAAAGCGTTTTATTTTTGGCGCGAACGGCTTCGAGCAAAAAAAGCGTCGTCAACATTCCGTCGCCGACCAGACTGTGATGCGGAAATATAATGTGTCCCGACTGTTCGCCGCCGATGGAAGATTCGGTTTCGAGCAGTTCGGCTAAAACGTATTTGTCGCCGACATCGGTTCGCAAAAGTTTGATATTTTTGGAATGCAGAGCGATTTCCAAGCCGATATTGCTCATTACGGTCGAGACGACCGTTTGATTATTCAATTTTCCTCCGTCGTGCAGATGATTCGCCATAATCCACAAAACCGCGTCGCCGTCCACCAAATTCCCTTTTTCGTCAACAAACAAAGCGCGGTCGGCATCGCCGTCGAACGCCACACCGAAGTCGGCGTTTTCCTCTGAAACTTTATTCTGCAAATTACTCAAATGCAACGAACCGCAGTTATTGTTGATATTTATGCCGTCGGGCGAATTGCAAATGGTGATAACTTCCGCGCCGAATTTTCCAAAAAGCACCGGCGCAAGCTGCGAAGCCGCACCGTTCGCACAGTCAATCACCATTTTGAAATTCGTTAAGTCGAGCGACTGAAATTCGCCGGCTAAATAATCCGAATAAACCCTTTGAAATTCGGCGGATTTTGAAGCATCAACACTGAATTCTGAACCCTGAATCTTAAATTCTGAACCCTGATAAATGTCCTTCTCGATTTCCCGCTCTGTCGCTTCGTCGAGTTTTTTTCCCGTCGGCAGGAAGATTTTGATGCCGTTGTCGGCGAACGGATTGTGCGACGCGCTGATGACGATTCCCGCATCGAAGCCGAATTTTTTCGTTAGATAGGCAATGCCCGGCGTGGTGATAACTTCCGCCGACTCGCATTTCGCGCCGACCGAACTCGCGCCCGCGCAAAAGGCTTCTTCAATCCACGCGCCCGATTCGCGCGTGTCGCGCCCTGTAATGAATCGCGGTTCGCGTCCGAGTTCGCCCTTTAGTTGTCGCGCCAGCGACGCGCCGATGACGGTGACGGTTTCTCTGTCAAGCGGAAATTCGCCCGCCGCGCCGCGTATGCCGTCCGTTCCAAAAAGTTTTTTCATAAATAAATTCGTCCAAAATAAATCTCAGTTATATCGCAAAAGCCTCGATTATCACAAATTCGGTGTAACCGATAATCAATCGTTGTCAAAACCATAAACTTTTCTTGGCAAGTTTGACAACCTTTTGCCTTTAAAGCGAATCTTTAAACCGCACAGACCGAAAATCTGTCCCGGTTGTCAATCAAAACGGCAAACAAGCCTTAGATTTTAGTTTTCCCGAAAGATTTATGAAAAAAATCGTTTTATTCGCCTTTTTCGCTTTCGTCTGCTCGTCTGGCAATGTGTTTTCGCAGACCGCCGTGCCGTCGCCGACACCGACCGTTGTGCCGCGTCTGATTATCACCGCTGCGCCGACACCCGCGCCGACTCCGATTTTAACGCCGCGCCCGATTTCAACGCCGGTGAATAATCCAAATCCGGCTGCCGCGCCCATTTCCCCGACGCAGATTTATTCTTCGCCGTTCCCGACTCCGGCTCCGCGACCCGCGCCGACGTTCTATAAACCGCTGAGTTTCGCACAGATCAAAAAGGAAATCGTCGAAGCCAAACGGCAGATGATGGCGCGTCCGATGCAGACGGCAATGACCGATTCGTTTTTGACGACCGATGTCATTCGCATCGCTTTTTACGACTACAAAGCGGCGAACATTGATTCCGTCGTGATGATGAAAACTTCGTTTCTCGATAAAAACAACACGGAATTTACGACCACGACCTCGAACGGCAAAGTAGTAACGGTTAAAAACGTCCGCGCCAACGGTGTCAACACGCCGGTTTTAGTGGTTGACACCGACAACAAGGCGCATCTGCCATTGCTGGTGCAGTATCCGGTCGAGCGCGACGGCAAATTTTACGAGATGGCGTTTTATATGTCCACGCATCCGGGCATCGTTACGCCGGAAGTCGTCAACGCCGGACGGATTTACGTTCGCAGCATCATTGATGTCGCCCGCACGAATTTGCAGAAGAACGGCGTATATATTTCGCCGCAGATTACCGATATGGCAGAACGCTTGAGCATCGTCGAACACGTTGACCACCAGCGTTTTAACAACGAATATCATCCGACCATCTACAACGACATTTTCGCGCTTTACGCTTTGAATGAAGGACAAACCTATCGTTATTCGGTTAGCACGGCGGGCGCGGGCGGAATGGTGCAGATGATTCCCTGGACTTATAATATGATCCGCCAGCGTTATCCGAGCGTCAATCTGATGCCCGATTTTGTTGAAGGAATGCGAAATCACACGAACGCCGCAACCGCGATGCTTTTATATATGCAGATGACGTGGGGCGAAATTACTTCAAGCGAAACGGTTAACAACGCACTGGCGACCGGCATTGCGACACCGGCGGAATTGATGTCGGCGGGCTATAATTCCAATCCGGCAAAACTCGCCGGTTACATAAGACGCGGCGGCGCAAACTGGAAAAATTTGATTCCGCGTGAAACGAAAATCTATCTGCTAATCAATGCTTCGATGGACAAATATGTGCCGTATGTTCCGCGCACCAAATAGATGCGCCTGAGAGAGGATGCCAACGAAATAATCGTGCAGGAAACACCCGGCTGCTTATGGGTTTTCGGTTTGTTTTTTGCAATTGTCGGCGGGATTTTTGTTTACGGTTCGCTCGGCGGTCTGACTGATTACGATCAACAATCGCCCCAAACGTTGGCGTTCGCTTTTCTGATGGGTTCAATTGCAGTCGCCGTCGGAATTTGGATAATTAACATCGCGCCGATCACGAAAGTCGTCGTCAACCGCATTGAAAACCGCGTTTTATTAACGCGCTACGGATTCTCCGGCAAAAAAGAAACAGTCTATCGCTTCGACGAAATCAAACATTTCCGGCTGATCGAAGACAAGGACGACGAGGGCAGCCCGATCTGGTCTTTCGGAATCAAACTGCTAAACAACGATTTGATAAAAATCACTTCCCTGCCGAGCCATTCCGAAGAATACGAACGCAAATACGTTTTTCAAATCAACGAATTTATGCACAAACCGCTGCCGTCTTATAAAGCATTTGACGAATTGGAAGGTGAAAGCGAGCCGAAAATAGGTTAAGATTTTTGCTAAACATTTATGCAGGAAAGACTACAAAAACTGATCGCGCAAGCCGGAATCGCCTCGCGCCGCGCGGCTGAACAATTAATCGTATCGGGCGAAGTCTCGGTCAACGGCGAAATAATTACCGCGCTCGGCACGAAAGCCGACCCGGAAACCGACCACATCAAAGTCGGCGGCAAACTCATCAACAACAAACTCGCCAGCCGCGAAACGGTTTACGTTCTGCTCAACAAACCGAAAGGCTATCTGTCGAGCGCGGCTGACCCCGAAGGCAGAAAACTCGTAACCGATTTGATTCCGTCGAAACTCGGCAAACTGCATCCGGTCGGCAGATTGGATTACAACACCGAAGGCTTGATAATTCTGACCAACGACGGCGTGTTCACCAATCTCGTTGCATCGTCCAAAACCGTCGCCAAAGTTTACGAAGTCAAAGTCAAAGGCTTGCCGAACGCCAACGCCGTCAATAAATTGCGGCGCGGCGTGATTCTCGAAGACGGCTTCCGCACCGCGCCCGCCGAAATCAAAGAGTTGAATCACACGGAAAGCAACGGCTGGTATGAGGTTACTCTGCACGAAGGACACAACCAGCAAATCCGCAAAATGTTTGATTCGGTCGGTCATTCGGTCGTCAAGCTCAAACGCATCTCCATCGGACATATCAAAGATGTCCGCATCGCCGTCGGCGCGTATCGCCTGCTCGACGAAGACGAAATCAAAGGGTTTACGATCAAACCGCCAAAAAAATAAATTACGGCTGCCTTCAATTCGACGGCGGCATCAACACGACCGTTTCCTTCGCCGCCTTTTCAATCGCCGCTTTCGTGAACGGGAAAACCGGCGTGTTGCCGGAATACCAACTGTCTAACTGGTCTTTCCAATGCGGCGATTTCGGATCGCCCGATTCGCCCGTCGGAATAACGTGGCGCGTCGCGTCCCAATTGCCGGGAGCGGCGATCAAACGCATCGAAACGCTCGCGCCGACATTTGGCGACGCGCCGCCGCCGCCCGAACCGTTTTGCGGACGCACTTCGATTTGAAACTGCGAACCGATGAACGGGACAATCGCCAAAGGATGCGGAAAATTCGCTTTCGCACGGCTTCCCCAAGTCCATTTCGCTTCGTCCGCGCCGATTGCTTTGCCGATTGATTCTTTCGCGTCCGATTCGCAGGCTTTCAGCAAATCCGCGTAATTCGCATATTCTTTCGGCAGCCACTCTTTTGGTTTTTCGGCGATCAGGCGGTCGAAAAACGCGCCGTCGTAAGGAAAGAAAAAGGTTTTCGCCTTTTCCGCGCCGACCGTTCCCGTTAAAATTTTATTGCGAAACGCCGTCCGCATCGCGTCGGCGACGAGCGCGGCTTTCGATTCGTGATTCATTCGACCGTCCCAATCCGCCAGCAATTTCAAAGTTTCGTTCGACGCGCCTTTCTGTCTGACGACTTCTTTGGCAAACCTGGAATTGATTTCGCTGAACGTATCAAATTGAAAATCGCGCACGTCATCGGCGGAAATTTTCGCTTTTGAGTTCAAAAGATTCTGTAATCTTTTCGCCCGCGCCACCGTGTGCGCCCGTGCGATCACGCCTTGATATTTATACGTCTGCCCGACGGTTCTTTGATTCGCCGTCACGATAAAATTTTCCGGCGGATTATACAAAGACGGCAATTCTTCAAACGGCACGAAACCCGTCCAATCGCCCGCGTCGGTTGCGCCGTCATAAGGCAGAGAGCCGTCGCCGGTTTTGCGAATCGGAACGCGCCCCGCCGCCGTCCAACCGATGTTTCCCTGCGTGTCGGCGTAAACGAAATTCTGCATCGCGCCGCCCCAAGACTTCAAAGCACCGCGAAAATCACTCCAGTTTTTCGCCTTCGCCAGCAATGAAATCATCGTCAGCGAATCGTTTTTCGCATCGAACGCCGTCCATTTCAGCGAATACTTTTTTGTCCCGTCCTCAAAGAAAATCACGCCGTGGCGCGTGTTAACGACTTCCAAAACCTGCGTTTCGGTGTCGAGCGCGAGCGGATTTTTGCGAACTTTTATTTCCTCCCGGCGAATCGTCGGCGACTCGAAACCGTTCGGCGTTTTAACTTTACCGTTTGCGTCGAAAGTTTCCAGATAAACGTCCTGCACGTCCGGTCCGACGTTGGTCATTCCCCACGCGATGTTTTCGTTATGCCCGATAATCACGCCCGGCAGTCCGGCGGTGGAAACGCCCGCAACTTTCAAATTCGGGGCGGACAAATTTATCAGATACCAAATCGGCGGCTGCGTCGGCGGCAGATGCGGATCATTCGCCAGAAGCGGTTTCCCGTCAACCGTTTTCTTGCCGGAAATCACCCAATTGTTGCTCGCCGCCAAATCTTCGGCGTAAAATCCGATGCGGCTCAACGAAGATTTTCGGACTTCTTCGGCTTTCGCCAAGGCAATGCCGGATGCCGGATTCCAAATGCCGGATTGCTCTGCATTTAATTTGGAATTTGCCGTTTGGAATTTGGAATTCGTCGAATCTTTCCCGACCAGCAAAACGTCGAGCGGCGATGTCGGATCAAAGATTCGCGCCAGTTTTTCCTTCGGCAAATCCATCAAACCCGCCTTCATCAAATCCATCCGCCAGGTGTTGCTCAAACCGTCGTCAAAAATTTTGCTGACGACCAGAGAGTCTTCCATCGTCCAAAGCCGCGGCTGGTAACGCAGAATCTGAAATTCGACGGGCAGAGTTTTATCGTCCCGCGTCGCCAGATAAGCGTTCACGCCGCGCGTATAATTTTCCAAAACGGCGCGGGTTTCCGGATTCAGATTTTTGACGTTTTCGGCGGCGACACCGGCGAAACCGAGTTTGCGCCAGCGTTTATCTTCTTCGAGCGTGACTTTCCCGAAAATTTCCGCCGTCTCGCCGCGAGCGACGCGCCGGTATAAATCCATCTGCCACAATCTATCCGAAGCCGTTACATAACCCTGCGCGAGATACAAATCCGCTTCGTTTTTCGCCTCGATATACGGAATCCCGCGCCCGTCGCGGCGCACGACAACCGAATCTTTCAATCCGGCGACGTTCAGATTCTGCGTCGGCACAGCCGTCTGCGCGAAACACGCCGACGCTGCCGACAAAACCAAAATCAACACCCAAAAACATTTCAGATTATTTTTCATTTGTATCGAAAATAGCGAAATTTCGCCGCGAAATAAAGCACTCGCGCAACAAAATAAAAGATGAGCCTGTCTTATTCAAGGACAGGCTCAAGATTTGACTTTCTAAAATTAAAAACTACGGAGGAGTTTGCAACTTTCAATCAGTAAACTACACGTCCTCGATTCGGAAAAGTTCCCGAAATAATCAGTTGGCGAACAAATTTTTAACGGACAATTTAAATTTCGGCAGCAAAGAAGTTTCCATCGTTTCGTTTTCCGCGTAAATCCGGCTTGCTTTCCCGACCTTGAAAACCTCGATTTCCTTTTCCTGCGGCTTGATCGCCCAGTATTCAGGAATGCCGTAAATCTCGTAAAGTTCACGTTTGATCTGCAAATCGCGCCGCGCATTAACTCTGCCGGGCGAAAGAATTTCGATGACGATTTCGGGCGCACCGTGAAACTTTCCGTCGTCTTCGTCCAGTATTTCATCTCTCCGCTCGTGCGTGATGTAAATCAAATCGGGAATCACGCCGTCGAATTCGCTCAAAATCAATCCGGGCGTGGCTAAAACTTCGCCAATCGGATTATTTTCGAGGTATTTGGAAAAGAGAATCGAAATTCTCATAGATAACAGTTGATGAATATAGCGCGGTGCGGTTGACACAATAATTTCTCCTCCGATCAATTCGTAGCGGCAAAATTCGTCAATCGCAAACCGTTCGACATCTTTATTGGTAAAGAGTTCGCCTTTCTCTTCTTCGGACGGACGAAAAACATACTGCGTCGCCTGTGTAACCTGTTCGAGCATAATTTTCACCTCGCTTTTAATTTAACACGACCTTTTCGATTTACTGGTTTCGTTTCAAATCGTTTTTGACGAAATTGTAAATCTTTTCGCGTTGTAGAAATTGTTTGATTTTCTCTTTTCTTTCTGCTTTGTCTTCTAAATTGTATTCCTTGTCGTAAAACGCCCACGCTTCTTCTTCCCGTCCGGCGTAAATGTATTCAAGAAAAACACCTAAAAAGTCCGAAAAGTCATTGCTGTCATAACCTTTGACATTTTCCAAATACTTCATCTTCGAGATTCTCTCGTCTAATTCGCCTGTTTCAAAAACCTTTTGATTCGCCGGCAAATATTTTTGAGTTTTCAAATTGTATTTAAAGTAAAAACCGATTTGCGGAATATAAAGATGCGCCATCTCGAAACTCGCCGTCTCTTCCCTTTGCAATGAGATTTCGTAAATTCCGTCATCATCGAAATCACTGAAAAAAATAAATTCCCGAAAGCCATCCCAATCCTCACTATCGAATATAATTTTCGGTTTCGTAGATAAATCAACTACCCAGATTCTGCCGTATCTGTTTGAACTGTCAAAGATAATTAGGGCAATAATATACTTGACGAATCAAGTTCCATAATGTATTATCATTCTTATGGAACTAAAAACACTTCAACAAGCAATCATTTTCTTTAGCAATCTAGACAACTGCCTTGATTATATGGTTGCCCGCCGCTGGGCTGACGGTGTTGCTTGCCCAACGTGCGGACGAACAGACGTTACCTTTCTCGCAAAACAGCGTAAATGGCAATGTAAAAGCGCGCATACACGCCGTCAATTTTCTGTAAAAGTCGGCACAATCTTTGAAGATTCACCGCTCGGTTTAGATAAATGGCTTACCGCTGTCTGGATGATAACCAACTGCAAAAACGGTGTCAGTTCTTATGAAATTCATCGCGCCATTGGTGTTACTCAAAAAACTGCTTGGTTTATGGTTCATCGTATTCGTGTCGCTATGGAAACCGGTTCTTTTGAAAAACTTTCCGGCAACGTCGAAGTTGACGAAACCTTTATCGGCGGTCTGGCAAAGAATATGCACAAGCATAAACGCGAAGCTAAGATTCAAGGGCGCGGCTCGGTCGGTAAAACTGCCGTAATGGGCTTGCTTGAAAGAAAAGGTCGTGTGCTTGCCAAAGTCATTGAAAGAACAGACCGCGAAACACTTCACACAGAAGTAAAAGCCAACGTCGAAACAGGCGCGAATCTCTTTACCGATGAATGGCGTTCGTATCGCGGTTTAGACGAACAGTATGTTCACGAAGTCATCAATCACGGTGTCGAATATGTTCGCGGACACATCCACACTAACGGAATTGAAAACTTTTGATCGCTTTTGAAAAGAACAATCAAAGGCACTTATGTTTCGGTTGAACCTTTTCACCTTGAAAGATATTTAGCCGAACAAACCTTTAGATTCAATGAACGAAAAGGAACCGACGGAGACCGGTTTGAAAAAGTTACTTCTCAGATCGCTGGCAAGCGGCTTACCTATGCAGAACTTACAGGTAAAACGCCACCGGCACGGCTTATATCGTGCTAAGTTCTCTTCGCTCTTTGGGAAACGCGGACATCGGAAATAGACCGATGTCCGTCTTTCTTTGCCTTTTTATTTTGTTTTTCTTCGTCTAGTTTCTTTTTCAATTCTGAATATGGAACAGCTAGAAGTCTGTCCATCACGTCATTAAACTCTTCAAACTCTGTTTTTCCTTTCATAATGATTCCTAAATGTTGATAAACTTATGGTTAAAGGATAACCGGTCTAGTTAGACCGGTTATGCGCCTGCTACTTTTCGCCAAGCTGAAGCAAAACCGGAACGTCCCGGAACCTGTTCAATCATATTCCTATCGCGCAACCGATAAAATACATTTTTCATAGAATTTTCTGACTTGATACCGGTTAATTAGAGCAATTTTTAAGTTTTGTAATGTTTAGCATTTTCAGGATTGACCTTTTCATAATGCTGATTCAACTTTTCACGAGCAGTTTCAATTGAAAAC
>JAYVGL010000273.1:0-5026 GCA_043772175.1 Pyrinomonadaceae bacterium
AAAGACAAAGTGCCGCCGCCGCCCAAACTTTCGTGCAGCAGGAAATTCAGCGCGTTTAAGTTCGGCAGCTCGAACCGTTCGACCGCACCTTTGACCATTGCGCCGAAATGTTCTTTAACTTTTTCAGCGGTTATTTCGCGCACTAAAAACGGATAGAATTCGTCTTTCAGCGCGATGACACCGACGTTTGCCGTGTCGCCTTTGTCGCCCGAACGGGCGTGAGCGATTTTTGTTAATTCTATTTTCATATTTCGTTCGATAAGTTTAAGTAGTAAAATCCGACGATTGCCAGCGAATGAATAATTTTTCCATTTTCGATTAGACCCGGAACGTCGGCGAGCGGGACGACTTTGGTGATGACGCTTTCGTGTTCGTCGAAATCAGTTGCGCCGGTTTTTTCGCAGTTCAGAGCCGCGAAATGGTAAATCCAATTATTCTGAATCGCCGGATTCGGACGTGATTTTCCTAAATAAATAAATTCGTCCGAAGCATAACCGGTTTCTTCGAGCAGTTCGCGTTTTGCCGCCGTTTCTTTGTCTTCGTTTTCGTCGAGCATTCCGCCGGGAATCTCCAGAATAATTTCTTCGGAACCGTGTCGGAATTGCTCGATTAAAACGACTTCTTTGTCTTTAGTTAAAGCGATGACGTTAGCCCAATCGGGGCTTTCGATCACGAAAAAAGTCGCCGCTTTGTCGTCCGAATCGCGCTCGCAAAAGTCTTCGCGGACTTTGAAAACACGGCAGTCGGCGACGGCTTCCGACTTTCTGCGCGTCCAGGTTTCAGGTGTTTCGCTCATAATTTTAATGACTTTATTATTAGAAGTGTGATTCAATAATAAATCAAGCAAACATTTTTCAAGAGGGAAGTTATGATGAAAAAAATTATTTACACGGCAATTTTAACCGCTTTAACGGCGGTTTGCACGATGGCGCAAACGCCCGCCCCGAAACCTTCGGTTCAAACGCCGCCTGCGATTTCAGCAGCACCCGCCGATTTGAACTCGATTCTCGGTGAAGCGGCGAAACAAACAATCGTTTATCAGGAAACATTCAAGGATTTGCTGGCGACCGAGACGAAAACTTTTGAGGATTACGGCAAAGACGGCGAATTGAAAAGTTCGACGGCTATCGAATCGAATTTTCTCGTTTATCAATCCGCCAAAGACAATAATTCCATTTCCGAGCTGCGAAGCATCGTCAAAATTAATGACAAAGCGGTTCCCGACAGCCAAGCGCGCACCGAACGCTTTCTGAATGAAGTGCAAAAGTCCTCGACGACGGAAAAAGAACTGGAGAAAATCGAAAGCGAAGGCTCGCGCTACGATAAAACTTTGCAGATATACGGCTACACGCTTTATGAAGGTATCGCTCTGTCGAAGAATCTGCGTCCCGTTTTCGATTTCAAATTAACGGGAATTGAAAATTATCAGGGCAGCGAAGTTTACGTCGTCAGCTACCGGCAGACGAAAAAAAGCCCGTATATTACGGTTAACGAAAAAGCGTCGAATGCTAAAGGCGGCAACGCCGATTTCGATGCCGATATTCCCGGAGCGCTAAAGAAAAACGATAAATTTCTGCGCGGCAAGTTGTGGATTGACAAAAGTAATTTTCAAATTTGGCGCGAAGAACGACAATTGACCGTTCAAACCGATGCTGCGCCGCTGGTCGTTCTGGAAACTGTTTTTGAATACACGCCGAGCGAATTCGGAATTTTGGTTCCGAAAAAAATATCTTTGCTCGAAAATGAAATCAAAAAGGTTTCCAAAAGCGACGAATTTACAACGGCAAAAAATACGGTGGTAAATTTTGACTACTCGAAATTTAAGAAAACCAATGTCGAGGTCAAAATCGGGGACGACGAAAATTAAACGAAGTTTTGAAAAAAATCGGAGTTCACGCTTGAAGGTAAACTCCGATTTTTCAGGCTTCGATGATTTCGACTTTTATTTCGATCAAATTTTTCGGAATCAACGCGGGAAAATACGCCATAATCTCTTCCGTTTTCGGTCTGCCGCCCGCGAAACCCGTAACCGACGGCGGTCCGGTTAAAATCAGCGGCGCGAGTTCTTTGGTGAACCTTTCGACATCGGCTTTCGACTGCCCGCGCACGCCGAATCGCAACTGCACTTCGGGAATATCCGCTCGCGGTGCGCCCGCCAGATGTCCGTGCGTCGCGTTCACGCCGACGAATTCGGTGAGCATCACGTCGAACTTTAACCCCAAATTTTCCAGACGCTGCCGCAGGATTTTATCCGCTGCCTGCGCTTTCTCGAAGGCGTTCGGGTAAGAATAGACGAGTGTCCCGACGGCTTTCCAACCGGCGGAATAAGCGACCGAAAGTTTATAAAATTCAGTATTAGGATTGCCCTTGATACCGAAAACTTTGACACGGTTCGCGCCGTCGTCCTTTAAGTTGATTGAAGTAAAATCGGCGACGACATCGGGCGTGATGTAGCTTTTCGGATCGCCCATTTCGTACAAAAGCTGTTCTTTGATGGATTGAATGTTAACGCGCCCGCCGGTGTTGGCGTGTTTCGTGATGACGAATTCGCCGTTTTCCGAGGCTTCGACAATCGGAAAACCGATGTTCGCCAGGTCGGGAATGTTTTCCCAATCATATTGACAGTTGCCGCCCGAACACTGTCCGCCGCATTCGATGATGTGTCCGGCAATCGTTCCCGCCGCGATTCTGTCCCAATCTTCAAACGTCCAGCCGAATTCGTGCATCAAAGGCGCGAGCGTCAGACCCGTGTCGGTTAATCTGCCGCCGATGACGATGTTCGCGCCCTGATTCAGAGCGTCAACCAGCGGTTCCGCGCCGAGATAGACGTTCGCCGACTGCACTTTGTCGCGGATCGAAGCGAGCGATTCGCCCGTGTCCATATTTTTGATTTCCACGCCGTCCGCCAAAAAATCGTCGAGACGCGGCAGAATGTCGTCGCCCGTGACCATCCCGATTTTGAATCTGCCGGACAATCCCAAATCTTTGGCGACTTCGCGTAAAGCATCGGCACAGCCTTTGACGTTGACACCGCCCGCGTTCGCCGTTACTTTGATATTTTTCTTGATGCAGTCCGGCAGAATCTCGCGCATCAAACTGATAAAATCCCGCGCGTAACCGGCGTTCGGGTCGCGCTGTTTCTGTTTTTGAACGATGCTCATCGTCACTTCCGCCAAATAGTCGAGCATTAAATAATCAATTTGTCCGCCGCGCACTTGATTGACGGGAGCGGTTAACAAATCGCCCCAAAAACCTTGTCCGCCGGCAACTCTCACTGTTCTTTTCATTAAAATTTCTGCCTGTTCGTAATGTAAAGTTTAAAAAATAACGTCCGCAACAGTATGAACGATTGCGGACGCTACTTCAAATTAGTGATTCCCTGCTAGTTGACGATGACGTTTTTGGTTTTTCTAAAAATTGATTTAGTGCCTTTAACCGTTTTCTTGCCGACGTATTTAGTGCCTTTAACGGTTTTCTTGCCGACGTATTTGCCGCCCTGATAAGTTTTTCTGCCCGCGTAAACGACACCGCTTTTGCTTTTGCGGTAAACATATTTCGAGCCGCCAACCACTCCGCGCACCGGACGTTTGCGTCTGACTGATGTTTGCTGGGCGTTGGCGGAAGCCGTCTCGCCGATAAAAACAACCGAGAACACCATCGCCAATGCAAAAACCAAACCTGTAAATTTTCTCATAAATAAATATCTCCTTTAACGTATTTTCAAAAATTAAATTATTGATTTGTGTATTTAAAATACGCGGGAGAGTTCGATTACAATACACATTTCAAATCTTGTTTTGCCAACCGCAAATTACATACCAAAAGCGACTACTAGAGCAATTTTTAAGTTTTGTAATGTTTAGCATTTTCAGGATTGACCTTTTCATAATGCTGATTCAACTTTTCACGAGCAGTTTCAATTGAAAACTGCCAATTGATTTTGATTTGCTTTTCGCTCCGTTCTTTGACAATTGCCACAACTTCTTTTTCCAACTTTTCCTTGCTTGGAATTCTTCTCGCTAAACACAAGCGCGAAATAGCGGAAAACTCTATTTCGATCATATTGAGCCAACTCGCCGACTTCGGCGTGTAAATGAACTCAAACTTTTGACTCAAGCCAAAGGCTTCGGCGGCTTCAAAGACTTCATAAAATGAACTCGCATTATGCGTGTTCAAGTTATCCAGAATAACAATTATCTTTTCCGCTGCCGGGTAATTTTCCGCTACTTTCTTGAAATGCCTTGCAAACTCAATCTTTCGCCGTTGGTCAAAAACATCCGCTATGCGCTTGCCCGTCAATGGTTCAATAGTTGCCAACAAACTGCACGAACCCAGTTTTTCATAACTATAATGCTGACGGGCGACTTGTCCGTTTTTCATCGGCAGTCCTTCCACCAAGTCACCAATCAGAAAACAAGGTCGCTCGTCATAGCACAAAACCGGTCGCAGGCGATTATACGGAAGGCGATAAAGCCACAATATCCGCTCCATTCGCGCCAAAAATTCAGCCGTCAGTTTCCCAATGCACCAAGTTTGCTTCAAATGCGGTTGCAACTCGTTTTTTTTAGCATCGAGCGCACTTTCGAGGGCGAGATACGCTCACAAAATTCTAACTCAACCGCTTTGTCCGCCAATAATCGCAAACTCCAGGTGGCTCGCCCCGCAGGTGTTTCACTACACGCCAAAGCCGTTATCTTGGCTCTTTGCTCACCGTCAAAAACAATTGGACGACCCGCACGCTCTTTATCTTGGAGAAAATCTAAGCCGCTTTCAAAATACTTATTTCGCCATGTGGCAACCGTTTGATAAGCAACGCCTAGAGTTTCAGCAATCTTGTTCAAGTTTAAGCCTTGATTAAGTTGTAAAACTCCTGATGCTCGACGAGCAACTCGAACATTCAAACTTCCTTTGGCTAAAACTGCTGTCAAATAGTTGTAATGTTCTTCGTTAAGTTGTAGAAATCGTTGTTGTTTTTTCATCTCTAAAAGAAACGACTAATACAGTAGAAAACTTAAAAACTGCTCTA
>JAYVGL010000274.1:0-17675 GCA_043772175.1 Pyrinomonadaceae bacterium
CCGCCAACGCTCTGCAAATGCTCGGCGCGGAGATGGGGCGCAAACTCATCGAAAAAGGTTTGGTGGATAAACCGAAAGTTTGACAGATTTCGCTTTTGGGAAACGGCGCACCGGAACCCGTGCGGGCAAAATCTCTTTTGCCCGCACGGGTTTTCGATTTAAGTGGCAAAATTCGTTCAAGAAGATTGACCGAACGGCGGCGGTCGTTCAAAATGACCGGCTAAATCGCTTTGCATAATCTCTCGAATCTTCCTCAAATGTCCGTGTTTATTGGCTGACAAAGAATTCTTTCAATTGGCACAAACCTTGCCGATAGGTTTCGCATCTGCGTTCTGCGCGGTCTCGGAAAAATAAATCGGTGAGGTTAACGGTTCAATGCTAAACAAAATAAACTCTAAAAGATTCTTCTCGACGCTGCTGCTCTCAGCGATGTCAACACAGATGTTTTCGTTCGGTGTCAACGCCCAATATCGCGGCATCACCGAAGAACTTGCCGACAGCGCGGTGGTCGAAGCGGCTGAACTGCCGGAATTATCGCCGGTCGGCAAAATCGCGCCGGACTTAAAAGAAAAGACGAGCGAGTTTGATTTCGGTTCGCGCGGCGATGAAATGCAGAAGGTTATCGTTCAACTAAAATCCGACGCGCCGCCTAATGGAATGTCCGGTGGCGATTTGAGCGAAGCCGACCGAAGCCGGTTTTTTACCGATGAAGTCCGCGACAACCGAGCGAGAACCGGAATTTTGATTTCGGGCTTGACGGCGTTGCGCGGCAGAATTAAAAAATCATTTAACAATCTCGGACTGGTCGCGGCGGAACTGCCGCTGTCCAAAATCCGCGAACTCGCGCTGAACGAAACGGTCGCCTACATCAGTCCCGACCGCGAAATCGAATCGTTCGGTCACGTCAGCACGACGACCGGCTGGTCGAACGACGGAATCGCCGATAACGGCGACAGCGACCCGAATACATGGTTGGTTGGCGGAGTCGGAACCATCGCCGTCATTGATAGCGGTATTGACATTAATCACACACTTCTGCGGCGTTCGTCGAGCGGCGGCACGGCGAAGGTTATTTACAGCAAGGATTTCACCGGTCAAAATAAAACGGGCGATCCTTACGGACACGGAACCCACGTCGGCTCTTTGATTGCGGGCGATTATAATTTACAGAGTTCCGCTTACGAGGCGGTCGCACCGGGTTCCAAACTTTTGAGTTTGCGGGTTTTAAACGACACGGGAACCGGCGCGGTCAGTAATCTGATTGCTGCGCTCGATTGGACGATTGCCAACAAAACGATCCACGACATCCGCGTCGTTAATATGAGTTTGGGAACTGCTGCCAAAGACAGTTACCGCAACGATCCGCTGTGTCTCGCCGCCCGCCGCGCCGTCAACGCCGGCATCGTCGTCGTCGCGTCCGCCGGAAATTACGGTAAGGATGCACTCGGCAGTAAACAATACGGCAGCATCGGTTCGCCCGGCATTGAACCTTCGGTAATCACGGTCGGCGCGGCGAATACGATGGGAACCAATTATCGTTCGGATGATACGATTGCCACATTCAGTTCCAAAGGTCCGACACGCGGTTACGTTACGCTGTCCAACGGTGCGAGAAAATACGACAACTTAATCAAACCCGATCTGGTCGCTCCCGGCAATAAAATTATCAGCGCGCGCGGTTACTACAACGGGACGGAAAATTATCTGGCGCGAACTTACACGACTTTGCGAACGGGCAGTGCCGTCGCCACAACCGACAAAGTGATGTATCTGTCGGGAACTTCGATGTCTGCTCCGGTCGTGACGGGCGCGGTCGCGGTCTTGCTTCAAGTCAATCCGAATCTGACACCGAATTTAGTCAAAGCGATTTTGATGTATTCGGCGCAGCCTCTGGCGAATGCCAATTCGCTGGAGCAGGGCGCGGGCGAACTGAACATTGACGGCGCGGTGCGTCTGGCGCGACTGGTTAAAACCACTCTGCCGACAACCAACGGAACGGCTCTGCTCAATGTCGCTCTGCCGACATCGCAGACGAGCTTGATCGGCGGTCAAACCGCGATTTGGGGCAAGGAAATCATCACCAATCACGGCTTCCTCTATGGTAACGATTTGATGAACAAATGGCAGGGAATGTATGCGAGCGGCGTTCTGATCTCCGATTCGACACCGTTTTCGGGCAACACGATTGCGCGTTCGACGACTTTGACGAACGGAACTCTAAATCTTTATCAGGGCGCGATCAGAAACAACGGCGTGTTGATTTCCGACGGCATATTATTTATGAACTCGAACGCGATGGGCGGCAGTCCGACACCATTTCTCAATGGTCAGGGCGTTTTAATCAGCGACGGCGTGCTGATTTCTGACGGTGTTTTAATCAGCGACGGCGTGTTAATCAGCGACGGCGGTGCTTATTCGACGCAGGCATTACTCGGCGACAACACGATTTGTATGGTTCCCGCGCCGTAGTAAAAAACCAGATTGCATTCTTTACTTCTCTTCCCGCAGCAAAAAGGTCGGACTTTCGAGTCCGACCTTTTTGCTGCGAGCGTTTTTCGGCAAATCTTCGGCTTCGCTTATGTTTTACTTATTTTTGCGCTAAAGTTGTTTCTAAACCCGAAAGTAAAAAAGAGGTCATAATAAAAGTGAGCGAAAAAACAGCAAATTTATCTGAATACATCGCCGAGAATTTCGGCGCGAACGCCAGCTATGTCGAAGGTTTGTTAAGCCGTTTTCAATCAGACCCGAATCTGGTTGACGAATCGTGGCGCACCTATTTCGGCGATTTGTTAAACGGCAATGCACCGAGCGGAAATGGCGACGGCACGACGGCGCAGGCGGTTTCCGACAATCCGCCACCGACGAACGGCGCGGCGCAGCCTGCAAAAACGGCGAGCGCAATGGTCGCAACAGTCAAGGCACAACCGAATGCCGTTATCGGCAAAGATACGGAAGTCAAAGCGATTACGGGCGCGTCGAAAAAAATCGTCGAGAATATGGAGACGAGTTTGACCGTGCCGACGGCGACGAGCGTTCGTAATATGCCGGTCAAGGTGATGATCGAAAACCGCACGATTATCAACGAAAATTTGCAGGCGGCAAAGCGCGGCAAAGTTTCTTTCACGCATTTAATCGCGTGGGCGATTGTCAAAGCGATTAAAACTTATCCGCAGTTGAACGTCGGTTACGGCTTGGTTGACGGCAAACCTTCACGGCTCGAACACGAGCATACGAATCTCGGAATCGCCATTGATATTGAAAAGAAAGACGGTTCGCGCAACCTTTTAGTTCCCAACATCAAAGGCGCGGACAAGATGAATTTTGCCGAATTTTTTGCGGCGTATAACGAAGTCGTCAAAAAATCCCGCGACGGGAAATTGACGATTGAAGATTTTCAAGGCACGACGATTTCCCTGACGAATCCGGGAACGCTCGGCACGGTTTCGTCGAATCCGCGTCTGATGTCGGGACAGAGCGCGATTATTGCGACCGGCGCGATTGATTATCCGGCGGAATATCAGGCGATGACTCCGGCGGCGTTGTCACAGCTCGGCATCAGCCGCGTAATTACACTGACTTCAACTTACGACCATCGGGTAATTCAGGGCGCGGAATCGGGTTTGTTCTTAGCGAAAATCAACGAGTTTATTCTCGGACAACATAATTTTTACGACGAGATTTTCAAGGATTTGGAAATCAATTACCCGCCGCTCCGCTGGGCGCAGGATTTTAATCCGTCGCTGTTCGGCGGCAACCAAACCAACGAATTAGCCGAAAAACAGGCGAATGTTTTGCAGTTGATCAATGCTTATCGGATTCGCGGACATCTGCTCGCCGACATTGATCCGCTGAATATGACTTCGCATCACGCGGCGGAATTAGATTTGGAAAATTTCGGTTTGACGATTTGGGATTTAGACCGCGAATTTATTACAGGCGGTTTGCACGGCGAGAAAATGGCGACGCTGCGCCGGATTTTGGAGATTTTGCGAAAGGCTTACGCGGGCAAAGTCGGCATTGAATATCGCCACATTCAAAAGAAAGAAGAAAAAGATTGGATTCGCCATCAAGTGCGCGAACAATTCGTTGACGTGACACCGCTGCCGAGCGAGACGAAAAAAGAGTTGCTGCAAAAACTCATCGAAGCAGAACAGTTCGAGCAGTTTTTACAGAAGAAATATTTGGGGCAAAAACGCTTTTCCCTTGAAGGCACGGAGACGATGATTCCGATGCTCGATCAATTGGTCGAAAACGCATCGCTTCAGGGCGTTGACGAAATTTTTCTCGGAATGGCGCATCGCGGACGGCTCAACGTGCTTTCCAACATCGTTGATTATTCGATGGCGGAACGCATCTTTACGATTTTCGAGGGAACTTCGCATCCGTCCTTCCCTGCCGACGAAGGCGATGTCAAATATCATCAAGGCGCAATCGGAACGCGGCAGACGAAAGCCGGAAAAGATATTCGCATTCAGTTGTCGTGCAACCCTTCGCATCTCGAATTCGTCAATCCGGTGGTCGAAGGAATGGCGCGGGCGCGGCAGGACGAACTTCGCAACGGTCGGCAAAAAACCCGCGAAGAAGTGATTGACCAGGTTTTGCCCGTCCTTCTGCACGGCGACGCGGCGTTCGCCGGACAGGGAACGGTGATGGAAACCTTGCAGTTGGCGAATTTAACCGGCTACCGCACCGGCGGCACGATTCATCTGGTCGTTAACAATCAAATTGGTTTCACGACTTCGCCGGAGATGAGCCGTTCGTCAATTTATTCGACCGACGCGGCGCAAATCACGCAGACACCGATTTTTCACATAAACGGCGACGACCCGGAAGCGGCGTATCGGGTCGTCAAAATCGCCCTTGATTATCGTCAGGAATTTAATAAAGACGTTGTTTTAGATTTGGTCGGTTTCCGCCGTCTCGGACACAACGAAGGCGACGAGCCGAGTTACACGCAGCCTTTGATGTATGCCAAAGTCAAAGCGCATCCGGGCGTTCGTCATCTTTACGCGCAGCAATTGATTCGTGAAAACGTCATTGCCGAAGCGGATTTAACCGCGATGACCGAATCAGTGGTTGCAAAATACGAAGAATTTTTAGCGCGGGCGAAACAAATCGCCGTCGAACGACCGAAACGCGCCAAATTGCCCGCTTCGACTGTCGAAGAAGACGGCTCGAAAGTGTTGGAAACGCCGATTTCCGGCGCAATGCTCAAACAGGTTTCCGAGAAAATCTCCCTTGTCCCGGAAGGTTTTCACGTTAACCCGAAAATGGTCGGGCAACTGGCGAAACGCGCCAAAATGGGAACGGGCGAAGCCGCGATGGATTGGGGTTACGCCGAAGCGATTGCTTTCGGGTCATTAGTTTTAGACGGTTTTCCCGTGCGTTTAAGCGGTCAGGATTCCGGGCGCGGAACTTTCTCGCAACGCCACGCTTCGATGTATGACACTTTGACCGGGACGCGCTGGACACCTTTGACGGAACTTCGCAACGCGGACAATCCGGCGGCGCGATTTTATGTTTTCGACAGTTCGCTTTCCGAACAAGGCGTTCTCGGTTTTGAATACGGTTATTCGGTTATTTCCCAAAACGATCTGGTGATGTGGGAAGCGCAATTCGGCGATTTTTCCAACGGGGCGCAGGTCATTATTGACCAGTATATTTCGTCGTCCGAAGATAAATGGCAGCAGAAATGCCGCTTAGTTTTACTTTTGCCGCACGGTTACGAAGGTCAGGGACCGGAACATTCCAGCGCAAGATTGGAGCGATATTTACAGCTTTGTGCGGAAAATAATTTGCAGGTCTGCTATCCGACGACTCCAGCGCAGTATTTTCACCTTTTGAGAAGACAGGTCAAACAGGAGATTGTGCGACCTTTAATCGTAATGACTCCGAAGAGTTTGTTGCGACTTCCGGCGGCGAGTTCGACCGTCGAAGAATTAACGAGCGGCGGATTTCAACCGGTAATTGACGATTTAAAAGTCAAGGACAAATCGAAAGTCAAACGCCTGGTTTTATGTTCCGGCAAAGTTTTCTACGATTTGGAAGCGGGACGCGCCGACGCGGACGACGACCGCGTGGCAATCATCCGGCTCGAACAGTTTTATCCGTTTCCGAAAACCGGATTGCAGGAAGTTTTCGCGGCGTATCCGAACGCCAAACAAATTTTCTGGACGCAGGAAGAGCCGAAAAATATGGGCGGCTGGACGTTCGTCGAAAGCCGTCTGGAAGAAATCAAAGACGAAAAATTGCTGCGCTATGTCGGACGCGACGCTTCGGCTTCGCCCGCCACCGGCAGTTACGCGATTCACAATCTCGAACAAGAGAAAATCGTGGGCGAGTCATTGATCGAAGAAACGGATGAAATTTCCGCTGCTTCAACTGCCGAAGTCGCCGAGAAACTCGCTCCGGCAGGCGCGTAAATAAACGACTTAGTTTCGATAAACTAAAAAACGCGCTGAAAATTGATTCGGCGCGTTTTTTGATTTGAATTGAGATAAAGATTTTAATAAAGCGAGGCGGAAGATTTAATGTCATTAAATCCTCCGCCTTTTTCAGAAGTTCGCTTGTTTTATCGGAACGCGCGACGCGGATCAAAAACTATCCGCTGTTCACTATCAACTATTCGCTGTTGAGCGAAGATTTCTCGTTCAGCCGTGAATAGTTGACAGTGAACAATGAACGGTTGACTCTGCGCTTTCGCCGTAATTGCTAACCGCAAAACGATGTTAAATACTTCGTGAATTGAGTTATCGAGTCTTTTTTACAATTTGAAATTTCAAATCTGAGGTTGCGAACAAAACCGAAAACCAATTGACTGCAATTATCAAACAATCAAATTTCAAATTATAAGTTTAAGGTCGCCACTTGACGGGAAACATTTTTCCGGCTTTTTCCGGCTCGATTTTCAGACCGGCGAGTGTCGCCGCCCGCGATAGAACCGGATCGCGTTCCGCCGCCAAATCTTCCTGCGTCGGAATCAAAATCTCATCCGGCGTAACGCCGACGCGCTCCGGACTTTTGCCGTCCGCCATTATTAAATCGGCGGTCGTAACGCTCACGCCATAATAAAAAACCAAATCTAATCCTGATTTATGCGGAAAGTAAGTTCCCTGCATCACCGAGCCGGAGGTTTTATCGCCGATGACCGTGCCGCGTTTTTCGAGTTGGACGAGTCGGGCGAATAATTCAGAAGCCGAACCCGATTCGCTGTCCACCAGCACGATTAACTTTCCCGTAAAAACATTTTTGCCGCGTGTTTTCGCCGTCAGCGGCTTTAAGTCTTTGCGGCTTTTTAAATCGCCGATTTTAACGTCGCGGTCAAAAAAATAGCTGGTCAATTTGAGCAGAGCCGTTTCGTAACCGCCGCCGTTGCCGCGCAAATCCAAAATCAAAAACTTGCGTCCTTTGGCTTTTTCCATCATCTCGTCAATGACTTTTTCGCTGTTAAAACCCGGCATTCGCCAGATAATTCCGGTGTCTTTGATGTCATAATAGCGATGCGAACGAAACGAATCGTTTTCGGCTTCTCTGATAATTGTGGCGATGTCGGCTCCCGGATTCGGACTTCGTAAATCAAGCACGGGTTTTCCTTCACGCATCTTCGCCGAAATCTCCAGACTTTCGGTTGCACCACCGCTTTTTCTAATCACCACACGCATACTTTTCGCCGATCTCAGAAAAAACAAAAGGTTTTGCAGATTTTTCCGCATTGGCGTATAGTCGCCGATGACGACGACTTCATCGCCGGGCTTCAAGCCTTTGGCTTCGGCATCGCTGCCCGTTTTGACCGCGACGACGTAGCATTTATCGCCGATCATCTGCATTTCCCAGCCGTGCTGAACCTTGGCGGCGGGCGCAGGCGGAATCAAATAAGTGTGCGAATAGTCGAGCTGCATCAACGTCTGCGCGACCACGCCGAGAATTTGCCCGATGGCGGTCGTTTGATTGATGCGCTCTTCGGCGGCTTTGAAAATCGCGTCCACGTCTCTGCCGTGATACGCCGGATCGTAATAATTTTTGACAATATCTTTTTTGACGGCATCGAGAATTTCGCGCCCGCGTCCCCGTTCGTTTTTCAGAGTTTGCGCCGTAATCGGCGACGCAATGGAAAGAAAAAGAAAAATGACGAGGAAAGCTGAATTTAATGAGCAAATGTTCGATAATTTCAATGACTTCATGTAAATAATTCTCTACCGAAAGCAACTCAAAAGTTCGCGCCGGCAGTAAAATCAGCACGAATTCTAAATTCTACATTCGACATTCTAAATTTTTCACCGAACAAATCGTTTGATTTTTACGAATCAAAATTAAAAATGCCGAATGTAGAATTTAGAATTATCCGCCTAGATTCGCTTGAATTTCACGCCTGAATCCTGCATAGTAAACCGCGCCCCAGAGCGGAGTTTTTTCAAAGTAATAAAGTCCGCCGCCCGCCAAATCATAGACGACCGTTAATTCAAAAGCCGACCAGTGTTTGATCGGCTCGTTATCGCGGACGTATTGGGCAATTTGCGGATTCAAATTGGCGGTGATCGCCACAGCGAAACAGAAAACCGATTCAAACAATCCGCTCGGCAGCGGCACTTTTTTGTTGGCGACGGCAAACTGATGCGAAGCATTTGAAAACTGCCGCAAAACGTCTATCGTCAAATTCGGAATTTCGGCGAACGTGAAAAAAGTTTCCGCCATTCCGAATTTTGAAATCTCGAATCGGGTGCGTCGCACGGCGTGTTTGCAGTCCTGCGGCTGATAAAGTTCCGGCGCGAGCGGCACAAAAGCGTTGCCCGCCAACTTTTGCGACACCTGCCGCATCCACGAATCGCTGTTCAGCATTTTACATTTTCTCCTCCTTGTTTTCCTTTGATTGAATTCCCAAATTTTTCATCCGGCGGTATAAATGACTGCGGTCAACGCCCATTGCGTCCGCCGCTTTCGAGACGCTGCCGTCCGATTCATTGAGTTTGTGCAAAATAAATTCGCGCTGGTAAGCATCGTTCGCTTCTTTGAATGAAGGAAAGCGAAAAGACGCGGCGGGCGTTTCTTTTTTCTGATTCAACTCCGGCAAATCGGTAGGCGAAACCTTTTGCTTTTCGTGCATAATCACGACGCGCTCGACCGTGTTTCGCAGTTCGCGGACGTTGCCGAGCCACGCATAATTCTGCAAAGCATTCAACGCTTCCGCCGTAAAATCTTTCGGGTTTTTGCCGTAATCGGTTGAGAATTTTCGATTAAAATGCTCGACCAATTGCGGCACGTCTTCCAGACGCTCGCGCAGCGGCGGAATCTGAAACGGAATGACGTTCAAACGATAAAACAAATCGGCGCGAAAATCACCCGATTCGATCAAATCGCCGAGCGGTTTGTTAGTCGCCGAAATAACGCGCACGTCAACTTTGACCGGCGTGTTGCTGCCGATTGACTCGAACCTTTGTTCTTCCAAAACGCGCAGCATCTTCGCCTGCACACGCGGCGACATATCGCCGATTTCATCTAGAAAAAGCGTGCCGCCGTCGGCGATCTCAAACTTCCCTTTTTTCGCTGCCAACGCGCCGGAAAACGCGCCCTTCGCGTGTCCGAAAAGTTCCGATTCGACCAAATCTTCGGGAATCGCGGCGGAGTTGATCTCGACGAACGGCGCGTTTTTGCGTTTCGAGTTAACGTGAATCGCCCGCGCCACCAGTTCCTTGCCCGTTCCCGATTCGCCCGAAATCAAAACTCTCCCGTCAGTCGGGGCAACGATGGAAATTTGCTTTCGCAACGCCCGCATCGCCACCGAATCGCCGATCATTGCGTAATCTTCGGTTAATTGTTCGGTCAAATTTCGATTAGTGCGTTCGAGTTCGCGCTGTTTGACGGCGTTTCTGACGGTCAAAACCGTGCGCTCAATCGAAAGCGGTTTTTCGATAAAATCAAACGCGCCCAACTTCGTCGCGTTCACGGCGGTTTCGATGTTGCCGTGTCCTGAAATCATCACGACCGCCGCGTCAACACCGTTTTCACGAAGTCGCTTCAAGGTTTCCAGCCCGTCAATTTCCGGCAGCCAAACGTCGAGCAAAATGCACGAAAAATTGTTCATTGCGACCGCCTTCAAACACGCTTCGCCGGAGGCGACGGTTTCGACCTCAAAACCTTCGTCTTCCAGAACGCCGCGCAAAGTTTCACGAATTCCGCGCTCGTCGTCAACGATTAAAATTGAACTGGACATTAAACTTCTATTGAGATTCGCAGACGTTTTTGCACTTCCGTCCAATCGCGGTCGGAGAGTTCGCCGATTTCCGTAACTTCAGACTTAGGCAGTGTAAAAAGAAAATTTCTGACGGCGGAAGGGCGATTTAAGTTTGCAGACGACCGATCCCGCAAAATGTAATTGGTCGCGTTTGTTGCGTTAGCGAGGTTAGTAGTAACGAGTGCCAAAATTACGTCGGGACGCTCTCGATGATAAGTTTCGCTCGAAATTACGACCGCCGGACGACGTTTTGAACTGACAACGCCCGGAAAGCTGGAAATGACAATTGTTCTCGCTTTCATCGCGCCGCCTCATTTTCAAATTTGTCGGCGTAGTCTAAAGAGGCAATCGTTACATCGCGCAAATCCTCTTCCGTCCATTCGTCACTCTCGGCAATAATCTCGGTTTTGCCGTAACGCTCGCGCAGGTAAGCGATAAAATCTTTGGCTTCGATAACTTTATCCGACGGCAAAGTCTTCAAATCTTTCAAAATTTCTAATGTTTGTGTATCAGTCATAATGTTTAAATTATACATTCAACAAATCAAAATTTCACCCTTTTATTCGTTCAGAAACAGTGAGTATCAAGTTGGATAATTCACGCTTGACCATAAAGAATTTTATCGTGATCACGCCCGGAAAATTTATCGGTTTTACCTTCCATCGGCAAAGCTGCGATTTCCGCAAGAAGTTCGGCGGGCGTTTTTTCGGACTCTTTTTCTTTCGCCGAAAGAACAATTATCTCAACTTTTACGCCGTTCGAGACAGCTAAAGGTTCGTCTAAAATCAATGTTCCGTTTTCATATACGGCTGAAATTGTCCGGCTCATTTTTCTCACTCCTTTTAACGATTTAAATTATCTGGCTATCGGCAATTCTACAACAAACTTCGCGCCCTGCGAAGAATTATTGACGGCGCGGATTTTGCCGCGATGTTCGGAGACGATTCTTTGGACAATGGCTAAACCCAAACCCGTGCCGCGTCCTTTGGTGGAAAAATACGGCTGGAAAAGTTTTTGAAAATCGGACGGCGCGATGCCTTTGCCGTTGTCGGAAATTTCGGCGACGATTAAATCCCTCGCCGTGTCCGCGAAAGTCTTGACGGTGATTTTTTTGCCGGTTTGGGTTTCGTCAAACGATTCGGCGGCGTTTTCGATCAGGTTGACGAAAACGCGCTTTAACTGTTCGTCGTCAATTAGCGCGGGCGGCAGATTTTCCGATAGATTCAATTCGAGTTCGACATCGGAAAAACGGTCGTCGTAAAGCGCGCCGGATTTTCTGATAATCTCGTTCAAATCGCCGCTTTCTAGTTTCGCGGAAGGCAGTCGGGCGTAGCGCGAAAACTCGTCAACCATTGACTTTAAACTGTTGACTTCGCGCAGAATCGTCTCCGTGCCGTCTTTGATGACCTTCGCATTTTGCTCTTCGGTCTTTGAAATTTCTTCGTCGCTTTTTGACTTAAAAACGCTGAGAAAACTTTGAACTTTGGACTTTGAACCTTGAACCGCCGTGAAGCGTTTCGCAATTCGTTCCGCCGAAAGCTGAATCGGTGTCAGAGGGTTTTTGATTTCGTGCGCCATTCGCCGGGCGACTTCCTGCCATGCCGAGGCGCGTTGGGCGGCGATCAACTCCGACAAATCTTCGATCACCAAAACCGCACCGCTCGTTTCTCCAAAACCGTGCGGCAACGCTTTTGCCGTTAAAGCGACCGGCAAATTTTCGTTCGGCGAGACGCTGCCGTCGGCGTGTTCGGGAAGCAAAACCGTTTGCTCGCTCGCCTGCCCGATGCGTCTGGCGCGATTCAGTAATCTTTCCAGCACCACGCGATTCTCTTCGTTTAATAATTGTTTCAACTCGAAATTCGTAAAATCCGCCGCTTCCAATTTCAAAATCTGAATCGCGGATTGATTAATCGTCGTAACGCGGTTTTCGGCATCGAACGAAATTACGCCGGTCGAGAGCGACTGCAAAACCGTTTCGATGTAGCGGCGGCGTTCGAGCAGCTCCAACGAATTTTCTTCGAGCTTTGCCGACATTTGATTAAAGGTCGAAACGAGCAGCGCGAGTTCGTCTTCGGCGAAAACGTCAACGCGATGCGCCAGATCGCCGCGAGCGATTTTGTCCGCGCCTTCCGCTAACGCTTTGAGCGGCACGGTCAAACCGCGAGCGATATAAAACGCCGTCCAACTCGACGCGAAAATCAGGAGAAACGTCAACACGCCAAGGGTTAAAAGTCCGATTTTACGAATCGTTTCGGCTTTTCGTTTGAGTTCTTCAAACTCGAAAAACGAATTTTCGACGATTTTGCTAACGCTGCCTTCCGAACGCGAATTGGGAACGACGATCAGCGTTCTGCCGTCGAAGAAACGCGCCGCCGCCGCGTCAAAACCTTTGCCGTCGGTCAAAGTCGGTTCATCAGTTTTGTTTTGACGAATCAGGGCGAGCGTTCCGGCGAGTTCGGCTTTTTGTTCGTCGGGAAGATTCTTTTCGCTCTCGGCGAGAATTTTTCCGTCTTTTGAAACGACTTCGAGCCGGGTTAAATTTCCCGATTCGGCGATTGTTCGTAGTTTTTCATCGGAGATTTCCGTCTTCTGTAAACTTTCCGCCAACATTTTAGCGGTGTCGTTTAATTTCAAAGTTTGATCGGCGATTGATTGATTCTGGACGTTTTTGGCTTCGCGGATGACGTTTTCAGGAATGTCCGTGAACCATCGGTCGAGAGCGCGATTCATATACAGATAGGAAAAAACCGCCATTGCAATAATCGGTAAAAGGCTGACGGCGGCAAAATACTGCAAAAGCCGCATTTTCAGTTTCGAGCCGAGCGCGAGATCGCGGCGTTCGCGGCGCAGTTTCAAAAGACTGCGAACGAATATAAAGCCGAAAATGACAAAGGCGAAAAAGTTCAAAGACGACAAAGCGTAAAGCAAAAGCGTGTCGCTCGCCGAATCAACCGTTAGATTTTTCCAGTAATTCGACGATTGCAGCAAAACCAGAAAAGTAAACAGAATCAAAACCATTCCGCCCAGAAGCCAGGGCGGAACACGCGGTTTGTATTTTTTCGGTTTTTCGTCGGTCATTTTTTCAATTTTAGCACATTTGAATCAGCGAACGCGGCTGATAAATCGCGCCGCGTTTGAGTTTTCCACAGGTGGAAAACTTTTCGAACCGGCGGTTTTAATCTCTGGGGTGAAAATAAGCTATGATGTTTTTCTGACGAGAGCGGATAAAATTATGAACATCGAAAAATTTATCGTGCCGGAAGGCAAAAGGCTGAATCTGAAAAATCACCCGACCGATTTTACGAGCGATTATGTTGACAAGCGGCAAGCCGTCGAAGATTTGCAGAAAAACGTCGAGCGTTTGTCGAAACTACAAGACGTGCTTTACGCGCAGAATAATCACGCGCTTTTGATAATTTTCCAAGCGATGGACGCGGCGGGCAAAGACGGCGCGATCAAGCACGTGATGTCGGGTTTGAATCCGCAGGGCTGTGAAGTGACATCGTTCAAACAGCCTTCGGCAGAGGAAGTTGACCACGATTTTCTATGGCGTTCGATGAAGCGCATTCCCGAACGCGGGCGCATCGGAATTTTTAACCGCTCGTATTACGAAGACGTTCTCATCGTCCGCATTCACCCGGAAATTCTGCGGCTTTCGCAGATGCCGGAAGAATTGGAGAACGATAAAAACATCTGGAAAAAACGCTTCGGGCAGATTCGCAATTTTGAAAATTACTTGACGGAGAACGGCATTCACGTTTTGAAATTCTTCCTTCACGTCTCTAAAGAAGAACAGAAAAATCGTTTTCTATCGAGAATCGAAACGCCGGAAAAGAACTGGAAATTTTCCGCGACCGACGCGCGGGAACGCGGTTTTTGGGACGATTATATGAAGGCTTACACGGACGCGATGCAGAATACTTCGACGAAAAACGCGCCGTGGCACGTTATTCCGGCGGACAAAAAATGGTTCTCCCGCGTCGCCATCTCAGAAATTATCATTAGGAAAATGGAATCGCTCAATTTGCAGTATCCGACGATCAGCGCGGCGCAGCGGCAGAGTCTTTTGGAGGCGAAAGAGATTTTGGAAAGTGAGAATCAATAATCAATTGACGGTGGTGTTGCAAATACAACTAAGCGGTTCGGCACTATGAAAAGATTTTTTGTTTCTTTATCAGGATGAACAAAAGCGAAAGTAATTTTTCCTTCGCGCTCGGCTCCGTTTTCGTCACTTGAAAAAAGCCATTGTTTTGCGGCTTGCTCGCTTGCCGCTCTTAGCAACGGGTGTCCGATTTCAGATTTCGCCGAAACAACTTTGCCCTCTGAATCAATCTTTACCAAAACGATGACTTCACCTGTCGCTCTTACCGCACGAGCCGCCGCCGGAAACGGCGGAGAGACATACTTTATAACTTCCGTGTTGTTTCCGTCCGACATCGGGCTGCAACAGAATTTTTCCGTTTCAATAACTAACTCGAAATTAGTCGGGTTAAGATTGCTATCGAATATCTCGACAAAGGCGACAAAATTTTTGGAGACCAGTGTGTTAGCCGTTATTTTATATTTTCCGACGGGAATTTTGGTGACAAACGCTCCGTTTTCGTCGGTAACGATTTTATTTTTCAACTCTTTGCCTTCAAAAAACAAGTTCAAACCAGCGAGAGAGATTTTGTCTTGATTTTTGACAAAGCCTTTAATCTCAAAAAGTTTTTCGGTAGATGTCTGTTGGGCGAAGTTTGTATTGATGAAGCAATAAGCAACCAAAGCAAGGACAAATGTAAATTTTTTCATACTTGGCTAGATGTCTCGTCTGATTTTTAAGTTGTAGATGTCTGAGTAAAAGTTCAAGTCGAATTTTCAAACAGCACTCAAGACGATAATCTCACTGCGTCGTTTCGAGAAGTCGAGAAACCTTTCGATGTCGCTTTCGACTTTTTCCTCCGTTAAAAAACGATTGATTTCCACGCGCTTTTCGTCGAGCGGCGGCATCAGCAAGCCCGGATTTAGGCGGCGAAATTCCGGGACGTAGATGTCGCGGTAATACTTCGCTTCGTCTTCGGGCGTGATGACGACGAACGAGCGGAAACGGAAGTCGAGATATTTTTCAATCGAAACTCTCTGCTCCATCATTCGCTCGAAATTTTCGTCCTTGACCGAATTGAAACCGACAATTCGCAGACGTTTTTCAAATTCGGCGGTTGACGGAAACTGCGCCAGAATGCGCTCGATTTCCTTTTTGATTTCCTTTTCATCGGGAGCGGCTCGCGGAACTCTCTCGGCTTCCAACGCGAAAAGCCGCTGGTTGGTCAAAAGCTGCAAGGCGCGGTTCAAATCTTCCGAAGTCGGCGGATTGAGCGGCACATTCGGCTGTAAAGCCAACGCCCACAACAAATCAGAATAAGTGACGAGTTCCGGGTCGCCCACGCCGTCGCCGATGGTCGCCACCGTTTTATCAACCACCGTCTGCGCGCTCGCCGCTGCTGGAGACGCTAAAAACATTAACCAAAACAGTCCGGCGACGGCGAAAATTCTTCTTGCTCGAGAGTTTACGGTTTTCATATAAATTTCTTTGATTTTTGTTCAGAATACGAGTTCTGTCAAATTCGGCGATGCAAATTAAAATGTTAAAACTGTTTACAAAATGTTAAAAATCCTTTTTAATGAAGTAGAAAGTTTTTAGCTTTCTCATATCGGAAATTCTATCCAACCTCTCTGATGATAAAACCTTAAAAGAGTTTGTCGGAAGGCATTAAATAATCAAAATGTTAGCCCCAAAACAAGCCAGACGCGAGCTAGAACCGTATTCCGCCCCAAGGAAAAGCGCGGATTCTTCGCGCGAATTAAAATTCATCGCCGAACTCGGACGCAGTTTGCTGTTTACGGTGCATCCGAAAAAAGTCGCGGGGCGCGTCGCCGAAGCGTTGTGCAAGGAAACGGCGGCGGAAGTTTGCGCGGTTGTCGTCGAACTCGGACAAATCGGCTTGGTCAGTTCCGATTTCAACGCCGAAAGCGGCGAAGCGAATCTGAATTCCGTTAACAAAAATCGCTTTCAGCACTGGCTGGAATTGCTGCCGCCGCAAATTTCTCACCTCAAAGATAATCAAGACGAATTTTTGATCGAAGGAAAGTCTCACGATTACGAATACGTTTCGCCTCTGCACATCAACGGCGAAGTTAAGGGAGCGATTGTCGTCGGTTTTCGGCACAAAAAAAACTGCACCGAAAAAGCGCAGCGTTTGATTGACGCGGCGACGCAGATGGCGGCGATGTCCATCAACCTTTCGGCGCATTATGGAGCGACGATTAACACCTCGATCAGCCAGGCGCGGGAAGAACACCGGCGATTTACCGAAGCGGTTTTGGACGCGCTACCCGTTTCGATTTACGTGATTGACCGCAATTACCGCATCGTTACGTGGAATCGGCATCGAGAAATCGGTGTGCAGGGAATTCCGCGCGATTCGGTGATCGGGCGCGATGTTTTTGAAGTTCTCGCCAAACAGCCGAGCGGCAGATTGAAACAGGAATTCGAGCGGGCGTTTCGCACCGGAAAAATCGAACGGCTCGAACAGCGGACGGTTGACGAAAACGGCGCGACGAAACATTGGATGGTCAGCAAAGTTCCGATGCGCGACAAGGAAACCGGCGAAATTACGCACGTCATCACGGTCGGCGAAGACGTTTCGATGCGCGTCGAAGCGATTCACGCCGCCGGACGCGCCGAAAAACTCGCCGCCGTCGGCAGACTCGCGGCGGGCGTGGTTCACGAAATAAATAATCCTTTGGCGACGATTTCCGCCTGCGCCGAGTCCTTGGAGTCAAGGGTTGAGGAAGGAATTTTCGGCGCGTCGCCCGACGTTGACGATTTACAGGAATATCTCGGACTGATTCGCAGCGAAGCCTTTCGCTGTAAATCAATCACGAACAATCTGCTCGACTTCAGCCGCGTGCGAAGCGGCAACCGATTCCCGCTCGATGTCGGCGCGATTTTGAAATCGTCCGCCCGACTTTTAACCCACCAGAGGCGCGGCGATCACATCGAAATCAGCATTGACATCGCCGATGATTTGCCGCACGTCAACGCCGACGAAGGACAGCTCCAACAGGCGATCATCGCGCTTTCGACGAACGCGATTGACGCGATGAACGGCGGCGGAAAACTCGGTTTTCGCGCTTTTTCCGAACATAATCGCGTTATCATCGAAGTTTCCGACACCGGACACGGCATCGCGCCCGAAGATGTCTCAAAAATCTTCGAGCCGTTTTTCACCACCAAAGAAGTCGGCAAAGGGACGGGTTTAGGTCTAGCCGTCTGCTACGGAATTATCACCGAACACGGCGGACGTTTAAGCGTTCGTTCAAACGTCGGTGTCGGCACGACTTTCTCCATTTTTCTTCCGATCAAGTCAGGAGTCTAGGGAGTCTGGAGAGTCTAGGGAATCAAAAA
>JAYVGL010000275.1:0-11978 GCA_043772175.1 Pyrinomonadaceae bacterium
GGGAACTCCACAAACTACGTTTATTGACATTGTTCAAACATCAGTGCCGCTTTCTAAACGCGGCGATTTAGGAAGAACACCAAGATTTTCCGCCACTGACCTTTCTCTTTCACACAAATATAAGTTTGGGAGAGATGATCGTTTTACGATGGCTTTTGATGTTAACTTTCTTAACGTGTTCAATCAAAATGCTGTAACATACCTTAATACGAATAAATACCTGACTACAACTGGTCTTGCTGGATCAGACTTAGATCCGTGTTATGAGGCTGATCCTGCGACCTTTGGTCGTCCGGTTACTTGCCCCGTCGGTCAACCGGTAAATATACTATTAACACAAGCAATAAACAATGTGTTGAACGGTAGAGCCGGTCCAATAATTGCCGCCGTATTGGATGGTGATCCGGCAAACAGAAATGTTCTTTACAAAAAAGCTGCCGGTTATCAGGCACCTAGAAATGTTCGATTTGGTTTCCGATTCTTCTTTTAATTGGATTAAACTACGAAAATAAAAAAGCCTGCTGGAAACAGCAGGCTTTTTTATTTTGCGGAGTGAGTGATTGGAATTGTTTACAGCCGTCTTCAAAGTTTTGCGACTAAGTCAGAAGCCTATACGAAGTCGGGGCGTTATCTATTCGCGCTTTGATTTCGTGTCAGCTTTGTAAGTGAGCAATCGTCTCAATCTAAAATTTGCTGTAGTCTATCAAAGTAACAATCGTAAAATAGAAGGGAGAGCCATCTTACAAAAGTTCTCAAATCTTTTGAGATAATCACTCTACCTCCATATCTGCAATTCTAGGTAATAAAAATGGATTTGCAAGAATGATCAAGTCTGCTGTTTGAGTGATTCCATACAAACAATCGGAATCCGTAAGTCTAACTGACGCGACTGCGAATTATTCAACTGTTCAATTTTTCAAATAATCGAAACTTTGATTTGATGTGAAAACCGATAAAATTACTTTGGTTCACTTCCAAAGTTAATG
This sequence comes from Pyrinomonadaceae bacterium, assembly GCA_043772175.1. Taxonomy (GTDB): domain Bacteria; phylum Acidobacteriota; class Blastocatellia; order Pyrinomonadales; family Pyrinomonadaceae. Next base: position 987 of record JAYVGL010000275.1, read on the forward strand.
AGACTGTAAAAATTGCTTAAATGATTAAACAAATCGTGTAACTTGACATTATTTGGAAGTTCTTAATTTTGCAATTAGTTCTTTAACATTCTTCTTGTCCGGTGAATTAGGCATAATTTTTAGATAGGCTTCTAGTTCATCAGCCGCATCACTATTACGTTTCATCTTGTTATAAAGGAGAGCTAACTGCCAATGAATTTCAGAATTTGGTTTTTTCGACAGAGACTTAGCTTTAAGTAGTGTTTTCTCCGAATCTGCGTAATTTCCAATTTTCCTCAGCAAAGTGCCGTAAAGCAATTGCGAATTAACTGAGTTAGCGTTAAGGACAATACAGGCTTTAATCGCCTCTAACGCCGCAGGTGTTTCTTCGAGTTGGTAAAAAGCGTAACTCAGACTGTAATAACTGATAATACTTCGCGAATTCAGATCAATGGCTTTGAGCAGATATGGATATGCCTGCTTGTAATTTTTACGCGAAATATATTCCCTGCCTAATCGACTGAGAGCATCGAAATAGCTAGGGAATATTTTAATTGCTTCTTCAAGTTCAGAAAGACCTTTCGCTTGATTTTTTTCCAGATTGCTAATTCCCGATATATATAATTTGCGAGCATCGGATGGGATGTCCTGAACAAAGATTGCCTCAGGTGAACTTTCCTGTGAAAGATCAGAACCGCGCTTGTCAGGACGAAGATAAAAATCCACGAAAACCGTATCGCTTCGCGATAGCTGATTATTTATTTCAATATCTTGAGTTTGCTCCAACAAACTCTTACCTAGCGGTAAAACTTTAATCGAAAAGTGTCCGCTGGAAACTCCTAAAAATGAGAAATGACCGGAATAGTTTGTTTTCGTCCGCGCAACAAGAGAATCTACATCATTTAATAACTCAACATAAACTTCAGATACAGGATTATGACTTTGGTCATAGACCTGCCCTTCAATTCTGTTAATAATTAAAGGTTCAGCTACGAGATTCGGTAAACAATAAACTAAAACTGTCAACAATAAGATAAAAGAACAATGTAGCTTCTTCATAATTTTTACCTTAATTAAATTTAAGCAAATGTCCTAACTTCTCCCTTTTAGTGCGAAGATAGTAAGCCGCCGGTTCTTTCGTGTCAACCTCAATAGATACGCGCTCAACGACTCTGAGACCAGCTTTTTCCAATGCTTGGATTTTGTCGGGATTGTTCGACATCAGACGTACTTTGCATAGTCCTAAATCGAATAAAATTTCCGCGCATTGCTGATATTCCCGCGCATCAACCGCAAAACCGAGTTGTTGGTTGGCTTCCACCGTGTCTGCACCTTCGTCTTGCAGAGCGTAGGCGCGGATCTTGTTGATGATGCCGATCCCGCGACCTTCTTGTTGCTGGTAGACGATTGCGCCGCGTCCTTCAGCTTCGATCAATTCCATCGCTTTCTTTAGCTGCAGACCGCAGTCGCATTTGATTGAACCGAAAACATCGCCGGTTAAGCATTGCGAATGGATTCGGACGAGCGTCGGAATGTCTTTTCGCATTTCGCCTTTGAAAAGAACGACGAACTCCTCATTGCTGTTTAAGGAGCGATAACCGGCGATTCTGAATTTTCCAAACTGTGTCGGCAGATTTGCCGTCGCCACTCTTTCCACCGAAATCGGACTCGTGTTCGGCAGACAATCAAGATTATTTTCTGACAAATTATAACTCCAATTGAATTTTTTGCTTTATGTGATGATTATAACTCCGCAGAAGCAAAATTTATAAGCGTAATATAACAGTTTCGATGCGTTTTTGCGACAAAAATTCTAATCAGTCGATAAATTTAGTCAAAAACCGCAACTGCTCCGGCTTAGAAGAAAATTTCTTCCTAACCGGAGCAGTTGCGATACAATTAAGGCGAATACTATTTTTCCGAATCTTTCGGTTTTTCCGACTCTTCTAGGCTTTCTTCTTTTTCTTGGTGAGCGAAAACCGCGCCGTCGTTGGTTCCGAAAATGCGCGATAAAAGATTGCTTAGAACTTCCGAAATACGAGAAGGTTGATTGTCAGCGGAAATAAATTTAATTTCTTCTTCGGCAAAAGTTACATCGAGTTTGATAAGTTCTGCCGTAACGTGGCGGCAAAAAGAACACTTCACTAAATGATTGATGATCGGCTTCGTTTCCCATTCACCCAAGTTGCCTTCGATAAAAGCCGTCAGCGCATCGTCATCCAGATGTTCCGTCTGCGTCGCTGAGTTTTCGCCCGGAATTCGTGAACGCACATAACGGTCAAGTAATCCCTGTATCTGAACATCTTGTGGGTCTGTTAACCACTTGTTTTTCATTTTAAATTCCAACCTCCCGATAAGCAGACGAAATTTTACCACAAAATTTGCCTAACTTTACGGAAATGTTAAAAAAGAAATCTTGTAGTCGTTTATCAGGCGAAATTTAGTTAACCGATAAATGCTTGTAAAGATTCGGGCTGGCTAGATCCTGTGTGGCGAGACCGAGACAAATCTCGATTTCTTCGTCGCGCAAATCGTGGGCTTTTTGCAGTTCGGAGCGAAAACCTATCAGAACCTTTGAATAGCTTTTTTCCAGCCAGCGCATCACTGTTGATTCGTGGATACGGCTGTTAGGATTTTCCTCGCGGCTGGCGGATTTTCTTTGAAACCAGCCGCGCAAAGGCGAAGTCGAATTTTCGACCAGGCGGGCGATTTCGCGCAGTTTCAAATTTTCGACGTGGTAATACAGAAGCAGAAGTTTTTCGTGGTTGTCGAGACTGGCAAAGGCGTTTTCGATTGCCGATAAAGTCGCTTTTCGGTAGCGGTCTTTGGAGAGTTGGTCAATCATTTCGGTTTCGCCGCCCAACTTCATCTCCGCGAAATTGGTGTGGGCGTGTCCTTCGCCGACGTTTTCGGTCATTTCGTCCAGCGAAACTTCATCGTGGCTAGCGCGGTGCAAATCAACCAGCGAGTGCCAGATGACGGTTCTCAGCCAGCCGCGAATGCTTCCACGTCCGCTGTAAGTCGCAAATTTTGAAACCCGCTCGCCGTCAACGACGCGCGTTCCGTAAAGTTCGACGTAAACCGTGTCCACGACTTCCTGAGCGTCAATATCGGTTCGCGCCAGATGCCGGGCGACTCTTTCCAGATATGAGCGATGTTGCTGGTCGAATTCCCACCAGGCGCGTTCACTGCCGTTGGCGCAGGCTAACGCCAGAAACAAATCGTCGGCTTGAATCTGCTGTAAAAATTCTTTGACACTCTCAAGTGTCGGTTTTTCGGACGGATTATTCCGGAGATATTTACCGATGGTTCTGCAAAGCGAATCTTTAAAGCAGTCGGCTAAAACTCCGAAATTCGGCGCAGTTTCAGCACACCGCGCATAGATTTCGGCTATCACGGATTCACATTGTGGAAGTAAATCTTCGCGTTGTATCGCTTCTGGAGACATCGGTTGAATCTTTTATTGTAAAGTTGAAACGCTATTATAAATGATTTTTAAAATTTAGCCAAACTTTTTTTACGAATTAGTGAATTTACTAAATGTCGTTCAGCCGGCTGCCCCTGATTCCAATGCTAAATCCCGATTTTGACTGTTTACGGGCGCGTCCGACTTTTCTTCGACGTATTGCAATTGATAAAGCCGCCAGTAAAGTCCGCGCTTCGTCAGCAATTCATTGTGCGTTCCCGCTTCGCGTAATTCGCCGTGATGGAAGACGAGAATCCGGTCGCACTTTTGCACAGTCGAAAGCCGGTGCGCGACCACGAGCGAAGTTCTTTCCATCATCACGCGATCAACCGCCTGCTGAATAAGCTGTTCGGTTTCCGTGTCAATCGAACTCGTCGCTTCATCCAAAATCAAGATTTTCGGATCGAATGCCAACGCCCGCGCAAAGGAGATTAACTGTTTTTGCCCGACTGACAAACCCGCGCCGCGTTCTTTAACTTCTGATTGATAATCGCCTTCTAACTTTTGCACGAATTCGTCGGCGTGAACTTCACGCGCCGCCCAAAGAATTTTTTCGTCGTCAATTGCTTTATTTCCGAGCCGAATATTGTCGGCAATCGAACCGCCGAACAGAAAAACGTCCTGTAAAACAACGGCGAAATTTTCGCGCAGAGATTGTAAATCCCAATCGCGCAGATCAACGCCGTCAAGCAGAATCTTTCCTTTTTGAACATCATAGAAACGCATCAAAAGATTTGTCACCGTCGTTTTGCCCGAACCCGTCGCGCCGACCAAGGCGATTGATTCACCGGCGTTGACCGTGAAAGAAACGTCTTTCAAAATCCAGTCTTCTTTTTTATAAGCGAACCAGACGTTTTGAAATTCTATTTTGCCGACGGCTTTTCCGATTTTTTGCGGTTCTTTCGGCGTCTCGATTTGAATCGGCAGATCGAGCAGCACGAAAATTCGGTGCGAGGCGACAATCGCTGCTTGCAGGACGTTAAATTTGTCCGACAAATCGCGGATCGGCTGAAAAAGCTGCTGCGAATACTGAATAAAAGCGATGACGATGCCGATGGTCAAAGCCGTGCCGCCCGCTGAAACGCCGGTTAAAATTTGATAGCCGCCGAACCAGATGACGAGCGCGATGCCGATTGCGCCGATGAAATCTACCAGCGGATAAAAAATCGAGTAGTAATAAATCGTCTCGATGTTGGCGTTGCGGTAATCGTCGTTGATTTCGTGAAAGTTTTTCTGAACCTTCGCTTCGGCGTTAAAAAGTTGAACGGTTTGCGCGCCCGAAATATGTTCCTGTAAAAAAGCGTTGAGCTTCGCCGTGCGCGTCCGCACCGCGTCGAAGCCGTGGCGGGCGCGTTTGCGAAACCAGTTGGTGGCGGCGAAAAGAAGCGGAACGGTGATTAGAGAAACGAGCGCGAGTTTCCAGTCGAGCCAGAACATCATTCCGATAATCGCAAAAATAATCACCAAATCACCCAAAACGTCAATCACGCCCGATGTGAAAAGTTCGTTGAGCGCGTCCACGTCCGAAGTAATGCGCGTGATGATGCGCCCGACCGGATATTTATCATAATAGGCGACTTCCTGATTCTGAAGTTTCGTGTAAATCTGCGTCCGAAGGTCGAACATCACGCGCTGCCCGACCGTATTGAGCAAAATTTCTTGGATATAACTAAACAGAAATCGAAACAGGAACAACCCGAAAAACGCCAGCGAGAACAGCCAGATGCCGTCGGTTTTTTTCGGCGTGATAAAATCGTCAACCGCCAGTTTGGTAAAATACGGCTGCAAACTCAGCAGAATATTCGCCAGAAAAGTCAGCACCAGCGCGACCGCCGCCATTTTCCAATACGGTTTCAGATAACCGAGCAGGCGCAAGGTTACGCGCAGATCGTAAGTTTTCTCAATCGCCTCTTCTTCTTGAGATTTTTTTGTTTCTTCGGACACTTTTACTTTTAGAGTTTAGAGTTTAGAGTTTGGATTGGCAATCGGAGCCGTTTAATTGACCGAATCGAGCATCAACGCCCGAAAACCGGCTTGCACAAAATGTTTGTCGCACGTCAGCGCGTCGGTGATGTTTTGTTCCTTCATCACGACGAATGAAATGCAGTCAACCAAGCCCCAAGATTTATCGGCGTAAGTTTCGTAGATTTCCAAACCCCTTTCAGACAAGTCACTATTTATTTCGATAACGGCGGTCTTACTTGAATTTCGTAAAGTTCTGACGACCGTCGAGTCTTCATTTCTGAAGTCTTTAGCCGGCGCGTTCCCGATTTCGAGCAGCACCGCGCCAGTCGTAACCAGATAATAGCGCACATAGAGAGGCGAAATTTCTTGGGCTTTTCCGTGATATTGGTCTTTGTCGTTAATCAATGCAATTGTGAAAGAAGTATCGAGAAATTTTTTATTCATTAGCGTTTATCACATAAAGATCAGCCTTCACCGAAAAATCGGGCGCGGCGGAAATCCGTATTTTTTGCAACTTTTCCAAAGCGTTCGTTTCAGAATTCGGCTCGGTCAAGGCGTTGATGCGAATGAGTTTCAAGACGGGTTTTTCATCTTGAGTGATAATCACTTCCTCGCCCTCCATTGCCGATTGAAACAACGCCTCAACTTTATTTTTCGCCTGATTCATTTCTATTGCCGTCATATTTTTTTCTCCTTTTCAAAACGTATTATCGCACAAAAAACGGCGCTACACATTACCAATCTAAAATCCAAAACCTAAAATTTAGATCGAATGAACCGATTTATCACCGATCACAAAGACAATTGGCAGCGGCTCGAAGGTTTGCCTTCGATTTTGGAATCGTCTTCCCTAAAAGGTTTGTCGAGAATGGAAGTGCGTGAGTTCGGCGAACTTTATCGGCGGGCGGCGACCGATTTGGCGATTGCGCGGGCGGAGACACGCGATCCGAAATTGATAAATTATTTGAATAGTTTAGTGATTCGCGCTCACGGCAAAATCTATCGCGCCGAAAATCAGGGCGCGAGTTTGATTTGGGATTTTTTCGCCAAGGATTTCCCGCGAGCCTTTCGCCGAACTTGGCGATACACCGCGCTGGCGTTCGCGGTTTTTATGTTTTTTGCCGTCGCTTCGTTCGTTTTGTGTTACAACGATTTGAATTTCGCCGATCAACTCGGTTTAGACGGCATTCAGTCCGCCGCGCAGAGCAACCGGCAATGGTGGCTGCGTTTGAACGAAGGCAACCAAATCGGTTCGAGCCAGATTTTAACCAACAACATTCTCGTTTCGTTTATGGCATTCGCTTACGGCGCGTTTTTCGGCATCGGGACGATTTACGTTTTGGTGCAGAACGGTTCGAGCATTGGCGGCGTGTTGGGCGTGTGCTACAAAGTCAATCCCGAATTCGGCAGCAGCCTTGTAACATTTATGGTCGGACACGGCGTGATCGAATTGTCGTGCGTCTTCATCGCGGCGGGCGCGGGCTTGCTGATCGGTTACTCTTTAATAAATCCGGGCGATTTGACGCGAGCGCAGGCATTGAAAAAGAATGGCATTGAAGCGGCGCGTTTGGCAATCGGCTGTGCCTGTCTGCTGGTTGTCGCCGGTATCATCGAAGGATTTCTGTCGCCTTCGAGTCTGCCGTCTTTCGTCAAATACGCTACCGGAATTTCATCGGGCATCGCGCTTTATTCGTATCTTCTGTTGGTCGGCGGCGAGGCGAATAACCCGACGGCAATAACAGAAAGCTAACAAAAAAACGCCGACTTTTGTTCTCAAAATAATCGGCGTTCATTCATCGCTTACGGTTTCGGTTTTTCTTCCGGCACTTCTTCGTCATCGTCCAAAATTTTAACTTCCGAACCGTATTTCTGATAATCCTTGAAGCGTATTATGTTTCTTGATTCATAAATTTCTTTACTTTCGCTTTGAACAATTCTAACTTCAGATATAGATGGAAGAAGGTAAAGTCCATCATTGATTTTTACCCAATCGTAATTAATGTAACGCTTTATTGATTTAATTGGAAAATCCAGCGGTATTTCTGTTGCCTCTGTTTCAATTCTTATTACACGAAAATCTTTACGATCAATCCAAACTTTACCTTTGAAGCCAGTTGTAATTCGTTCTTGGAGACGTTCACCTGTAGCAACACCTCGTTGCAGTTTTTCGCGTGATATTTCAAAATCGAAAACAACCGCGTTTCTACCACTCAAAACATCTGTATCTATTAACTGAAACTTAGTATCGCTTGCAACTTTAAATAATGAAGACAAAATCGTCACAAATTCTCCTGCCGAAGCCGCTCCTCCTGCGCTGGAATAGACTTGCGATCCTTTCTCCGCTATTTGCTTAACTCCATTTATCGAAAGGATTTTGTATTCTTCAAATCCATCAGTTCGATAGCTTGCAGCTACAATCAATTGATCAAGATTTTTAAAGTTATTTGTTCCGGCATAAGAAGCAGAACGGCTAACGAGCTGCTTAACGACGAAATCCGGCATTTCTTCAACCGCCGCTAAGGTCGCTTCCCGCGATTTGGCTAAAACTTCTGCCGCTTCTTTCTCCGAAGGCAGCTTCGCCGCCGTCGGGTTTTCCTTGCGCCGCGCCGCTTCTTCCAGTGTGCGGCGCAGATCGGCATCGTTGCGGCTTTTGGAGGTCGTCAAACTTCGCAAGCCGTCGGTTAATTCAAAACCGATGCCACGTTTGCGAACCGCTTCGACCAGTTCGTCTTTTCTGCCCGGATTTTTATCCAGAACGTAAAGCATTTTGACGTATTCGGCTTGCGTCAGAGGTTTTTGCGGAACGTCCTGCGCGAAGGCGAAATTTACGGAAGATAAAATTAAGAATGCGAAAAGTATTTTCTTCATTGCCTTTAAAGATGCGTCGGATTTTTTATTCGTTCGCCCAAGTGAATTTTACGGGCAAAGAAAAAGCGGGGCAAAGTGTAGAACCTCTGCTCCGCTCATCTTTTTACAAAAAATAACAAAACTATGAAAACCGATAAATTAGTTAACCCATTCTTCTTCGTAGTTCAGTTGCCAATTGCGCGTAACCCAATTTTGCGCGGCAGTTAAAGCACTCTGTCGCCATTTCTTCAAATTATCCGAAATGGAAAGTGCCGCTAACGGCTTGCTCGGATCGCGCTCAACGCGAATGACGTGCGCCGGAACTTCGATAATGGTTTTATCTTCATCGAAAATTCGCAGTTTGACTTCGCTTCCGACCGGCGGCAGAACTTCGAGATTAACCAAAGCACTGTTTTCGCCGACATTTTCGGTAAATCCGTTGATGGAAAAATTATTTCCGCTCGAATCAACCCAACTCGCCTGCACCGTCAAATTTGCCATAATCCGATGATGCGTCGGCGTTTTATTTTCATTTTCCGTGTATGCTAAACGCGACATAATTTTAATCCCCTCAATCGTTTTTTCTTACTCAACTTGCCTGTATTACTCAAGCATTTCTAACTGCGCGAATAATTTAGTTTATTCTTACAAAAAAGTCAAGTTTCTCTAAGATGCCGAAAACTTTCATTTGTTGCCTGGTAATTATCGGCGAAATAAAAAAACAGTTGCCTGAAAAATTTGTTATTTCCCGTGCAGTGAAAACATCGGGAAAGCCAAAAAAAATTAACCGCGTGAGCCGACGTAGGATTGTCGATCAAAGTTCCCCATTGACGGACTTCAAAAAATACTTCTTGTTGATGTTATTGATGAAACCCCGCTCTGCGCCGGATTTATTTTCGATTTTTTTTCATTCACAAAATTTTAATATAAAGATTTTTAACAAAGAATTAACCTGCGCGTAAGATAATTTTGTAGAGCGGAAAGCAAACCTTCGCCTGAAAGAAAGCGGAACTTGATTTGCATTGACACACTTCATATTTTTGTAGATTCACAAAAATAGAAGGTTTTTTCTTTTTCGGCTTCGGCTGTAAACAACTGAAAGTGTGAGAACTAACACGCTTGACAATTTTCGATTTGGATTTCTGAAGTTAAGACGCGAAGATGGAAAAAATTTATTCCTTCCGCTTTAAAATCCAAAAAGTAAGATAAAAATTCAAAATTCAAAATATCCGATTCAAAGCTAATCAGAGCAATATTGTTCCCAAATTTATAAAGATCAAAGAATGAGGTCAAATAATTTAATGACTAGACAAATTTCAATAAAATTTTTAACCACGACGATTTTCTGTCTGTTTTTGGCAGCGAACGGCATTTTCGCCCAATCAACCGTAACCGGCGGCATTCGCGGAACGGTCGTTGATCCGCAAAAATCCATCGTCCCGAACGCGACCGTCACGGCAACCAACGTCGGCACTAATCAAGCCTCGACGGTTACGTCCGATGGCAACGGTTCGTTCGTTATCAACAATTTACAGCCCGGAACTTATAGCGTCGTCGTCAACCAATCGGGTTTCGGCGGTTTCACGGCTTCAGGCGTGATCGTCGAAGTCGGACAGTTAACGCCCATCGAAGCGGCTTTAGCAATTACCGGACAAACCGCGACGGTCGAAGTAACCGCCGACGCGCCGATCATCAATACGAACGATAATTCTAATTCAACGAATATCAACCAAACTTCGATCAACGAATTACCGATCAACGGACGACGTGCGTCAAACTTTGTTATTTTGACACCGGCGACAGTTCCCGACGGGAATTTCGGTTTGATTTCGTTTCGCGGTATCTCCGGACTTTTAAATAACAGCACGGTTGACGGCGGCGACAACAATCAGGCGTTTTTCTCGGAAGAACGCGGCAGAACGCGCATTAACTATTCGATCAGCCAAGCGGCAGTTCGTGAGTTTCAAGTTAACGGTTCAAACTACTCAGCCGAATACGGACGCGCCGCCGGCGGCGTAATCAATACCGTTACCAAGAGCGGAACCAACGAATTTCACGGCGAGTTGTTTTATTACAACCGCAACAACCGCAATGGCGCGCGCAATCCGCGAGCTTTCAGCAATGTTTTGGTGAACGGAGTTTCGACGACCGTAGCGGCAAAACCGATTGATCTTCGTGAACAGTTCGGCGGCGCAATCGGCGGTCCGATTGTCAAGAACAGTCTGTTTTTCTTTTTCAGCTACGATCAGCAGAAACGTAATTTTCCCGGCTTATCTGTTTTCTCAAATGCTAACTATTTGAATACGGTGGACATTCCTTTGTTGACGACACCGCTGGGACAACAGGTTCCGAACAGAATTCCCGTCGTTTTTGGAAGAGGTTTAACCGCGACGCAGGTAAGCAACACAGTATCTTTTGTAAATTCTTTGACTGGAGAGACACCGCGCCGGGGCGACCAAAAATTGTATCTGCCGAAAATTGACTGGCAGATCAATCAAAACAATTTATTTTCAGCAACCTATAATCGTTTGCGTTGGGCATCTCCGGCGGGCATTCAAACGCAGGCTGTCAATCAATTAAGCAGAAGAAGTTTCGGCAATGATTTCGTGAAAATAGATACGGTGAATCTTCGCCTTCAATCAACAATATCGGCTACTTTGCTCAACGAAGCGCGTTTTCAATACTCGCGCGATTTTGAATTTCAGACCAGCCAGAATCCTTTGACCGGCGAACCT
>JAYVGL010000276.1:0-14265 GCA_043772175.1 Pyrinomonadaceae bacterium
CTTTCTCTGTCGCAACGTCCGACATCATCAGATACATAGTCGCCTGTAGTGTTATCCAAATACCGCACAAAGGTTTTTTGTGAGCAATCTGGGCAGATATATTTTTTTGAGCCATTTTCCAATTGAACTTTATACATATTTCATTTTCAGAGCGTTCACGGTGTTCACACCTGCCGTGAACGTGAACACTATATTTTTTATGTAATCAACACATTAAACTTCGACGTTTCAAGTATTTACAAAGATTGCGAATTTATTTTCACGGTGTTCACGTTCACGATTGCCGTGAACATCGTGAACACCGTGAACACTCTAAATTTTTAAGTATTTATTGACCGCCCCCAAAGATATACCTAATGTATCTGCAATGTTTCTTTGACTTTCACCGGATGCCGAAAGATTTTTAACTTGCTCAATCAATTCGTTACGGTCTTTTTCTGTGATAGCTTTCAAGTGTTCGCTTTCACGGGCGAAGCCCTCAAAAGCAAATCTGAGAAAATTATCCGGCTTTTCAATTTGGCAAAGATGCACATTTTCCGCATCAAACTTCATCTCGGCATTTCGCACTTTTATTTGTTTGAGATACCGCAATCCGTTTTCCCGTGAACTTTCACCAATAGAAAAAGACGAGTCGCAAAAATTTATTAACATCTTCGAGCCTTGCAAATCGTTTCGTGTAATCGGTTTTGACGAATCTCGTTTTGGTGTATGTGCGAGTGCTAAGATTGAAAGGTTATATTTATTTTTTAAGGATTTGAGATATTTCATTAAAGGCAAAGCGTCTCTTGCCTTTTCGGTTTCATTCTTTAAGTAGGTAAGGTTGTCAATAATTAAGACTTTCGCACCCGTCTCAGCAATCGTATGATTTAGCGAACTATTAAGATAATCTTCAAAAGTTGCAAAACCGTTTTCAATTTCGGCGTTTGGATTTATTTCAGCACGAATGAAATCATCATCAAATTGATGATGATTTGTGAAATAATTGCCGCCGATTAATTTTTCCGAATAACGTGCTTCAAACTGCTTATCAGATAATTCAAAGTCAAAATAAATGACCTTTTGTTTGTCAGTTTCAATCTCTATGTTGCCGATATTTTGCCCTTTGGATATGGCATCAGCTATTTGCACCGCTAAAATTGATTTGCCGACATTAGTATCAGCAAACAAAATGCAGATTTCACCTTCAAACCAAAACTCACCGAAAAGCATTTTCGGGACAGGTCTTTTTTTAGCATCTTTAAGCCAAAGATTCGCCGTCTGAATTTTGAAAAGATTTGGAAAATCTTCGTCTTCAAATACTTGCGTTTTGCTGCTTGAATTAAGAATCTCTTCGGCTTCGGCGCGAATGGCATCAGCGTTAATTAGCTGTTTTGTTTGACCGTTTGAGGAAATTACGGTATGATTGGTTTCATTATTCATTAAGTTTTTACTCCGTTAAAAATTTAGTGGTAGAAGCAAAAACAAGCATCATTTTCCGTAATCTGTTTTTGCTCAACATTCAAAACAAAAAATGTATCCGTCGTCGCTCCAACTTCGTCGGATATTTTTTTGCTTTCAGATATTATATTAAGATATTCGAGATAAGTCGAACTAAATCTTTTGTTTTCTTATATTTACACCAGAATCTGTAATAGTAGTCAAGATTAAATTTTGACAAAAAAAACGGCTTAAACAATAAACCCTAAAGATTTTAGAGTTTCATTCTTAACGCCTGTTTTTGTTCGGATTGATGTAAAAATTTTTTTTACATCAATCCGAGTTATTAACCAAGTCTTGTATTTATTCGGCGGAAATAGGTTCTATTTGTCCGTATTCGGCACGAATTTCATCTATTGCCCGAACTACCGATGCACGAGCCGCTTTTAATTCATCCCGTGAAACTGTTACGAATTCCGTATTGTCTTTGCCGATGAACTTTTCAAGCCAATGTTTTGCAAGGCTTAAATTCTGCATAGTTTCACGTTCAAAATCTGCTTGAAACGGATGCCCGTCAGTGCCGATATACATTTGTCTTTTTGTTGCTGCATTCATAATAGTTAATTTCCTTCCTTTTTATTTATTTTTGTTTGCAGTGGTCTATTGACCAAGTTAATTAGCTTGATGATATAAAAAACTTTATAATATCAAGCATACAAACGGATTTATACCCAAAATCCCCTTCCGTGCCACCCGTGCAGAATCAGCTAAATAAAATGCTTTTTAGTTGTAAAACAACGGTAGATATTGACCCAAACAGTTGTTAGCCGCTTTCAACAAACCAGAGAATACAAAGTTAAAACGGAGAAGTCAATGAATTTTTGGACAGTCGTTTTTCTGGAATTTTCGGCGTGTTTTTCTGGAATTTTCGGCGAATTGATAATAATATGCACGACGCAAGTATTTCCATCTATTTTAAGAAGATAATTAAATAAGCCCTTTGTTTTCAGGAAGTTATCCATCATTAGTGCTTTTTATTAGTATAAGACAAAAACAAAAAGTCTTAAATAAAAACGGAGCGAAACACTATGATAGAAATTAACAACGAAAACTTAAAAAATGCGATTGCCAAAGCCAGAGTCACGAAGCCGAAAGTCAGAGTTTTAGAATTCAGAACTTATCTTGTTACCAACGGCGACGGCAAAACATATACGGTCAAATTTACGAAACTTGGCAACACGAAATTAGCTGAATGTGATTGTGTCGCAACGAAAGTTTGTTATCACATTGCGAGTAGTTTAGACATACACATTACGCTTGCCGCTCAGATACAGACGGCTTGACCATAACGACCAAAACAAAGAAAAAGCCGTCAGAGATGCTTAAGACATCAAAGACGGCTTTTCTGTATCATACGGAGCGAACCGAATGATTAAATTAGTATATTTGAAATCTAGTAAAGTGCGAACATCTCTTTATCAGATTCTTGTTTTTCCGCTTCGGTCATTCCGGCGAGTGTTTCCCAATCTTTCAGTAATTGATATTCAAATCCTCTAGCAGTAGATTTTCGAGTAATAGCTTTCAAATACTTTTCGATATGCGATGCGGCGAAAGTAACCGCCTTGCCGTCTTGATAGCACTCTAGCTTGCCTTGCTCACGAAGCCGATAAATTTGCATTCGTGATTTTCTTAGCAGTTTCGCCGTTTCGTCTATGGTGTAAATCTTCTGCATAACACAGAATTAAATTTTCAATCGGGCGAAATTTCCAACTTTGTTATTGTCAAGTATTTTTGATAGGATTTTGAAACACTCAATCTTGAGTGTTTCGGGTGAATTTCAGAACGAATGAGTGTTTTATTGAGTGTTTAGATGATTATAAGTGGCAATGAAAATTCGTTAAACCGCCGTATTTATTACGTTTCGCCGACTTAGCTCAGTGGTAGAGCATCCGCTTCACACGCGGGAGGTCATAAGTTCAAATCTTATAGTCGGCATACCTACTGTTTGCAACACTTACAGGCATTTTCGGACATTAAAAAAAGCCTCGAAAATGCCTGTATTAGTTACAAACAAGTAAAATTTGTAACTGTCAAGTGTTTTTCTAAAAGTTTTCTTTTGCTTTCCAGTGTCGAGTAAAAAAGGCTTACCGATTCCAGTATCGGTAAGCCTTTTTTGCTTCTGTGGTCGCTTCGGGTCACATCGTTTCTGCAAGCCGCTCTAATAACCGTTTTGCGCTTCGATGCCGACACGGTTGCTTGTGTGCCATATAGCGGATGCACTGGCATACACCGTTCGGCGTGTAGGTCGTGCCGCTCGTCGTGGACATCATCACAAGTTCGTTGTCCGCATAGTTCCAGAACGGGTTTTCTTGAAGCTCTGCGACGGCTTTCTTGATTGCGTTTATCCATCGGCGGCTATCGGTTCGGTTTGACGTTTCCAGTGCCTTGACTGCTTCGGCGGCTATCGTTTCCAGTTGTTCAAAGTTGATGTTCGTGTTGTTGATTGTCATAGTGTTTTCTCCGTTTTTTATTTAGGCTTTTCGTTTTTGCCTTATACTAACTATAAATGCCTAATCATTCTTAACTTCTTGAGAATAAAAGACTTATACGGTTTTTTTATTTTTAGTTACGACGCAGAAAATCCCGATAAGAAAAATTTCTTATCAGGACAAATTGAAGACTAAATTATCTACCTTTGGTTATAAATTCTCTTGCTCAAACATTAGCTCGTGCATTTTTATATCAAGAAACCTATTCAAAATATGCAGCCCCGTATAAGCCCAAAATTTACCGATAATAATATCTGTGTCTGGATTTTTTTTGACAAACTCATCTACAAAAACTTGTTTGATATTGTCTTGGTATTTATCGTCAGCTTCTTTTAATGTTTGGGCTAATAGTTTGTTCATATACCTTCTTTTGCTATGTTGTCTTTTCTTATTGTATTGGTTGAAAAATGTGTTCTTAATTTTTAACAAAAATCTCCTCTAAAAATTATTTTCCTACAAGGAAGTTAATAAAGCAATAAAAATTTCCCTTTGTTAGCTTCATAAACCGCTTGTGAGCGTGTTTTCCGGTTCGGGCGGCTGTAGTATACTGACCGCCTAAGGAAGGCAAAAACACTATGGCGAAAAGCGACTTTATTTGTAAGAATTGTAAAAGTGCAAAAGGCACTGATAGAAGAGGTAATCCTACCGTAAGATACGAATGCGGGACTTGCGGGAATATTTGTCGAGAATGTGTAACTGTTCGCGGACGTATTTCACGTCCTGAAAGATATTGTAATAATTGTGAAGGCGATGTGCTTTTATACGAATTTAATAGTCAGCGTGAGCGATGGGAAAAAGCATAACACTTTGCTTATCAATTAGTTAGAGTAGTTCCGAGATTTCGGCACTCCGACATTTCGGGCTATTTTTTTGTTTATTCGATGGATAACCGTTTGCGCTATCTGTGAAACAAACTTTTTTCAAATGGTTTCAATCGGGGGCTTGAGTCGAGATTTTGCGGATTTCAGAAATCGGTTTCAACCGATATTTAACTTATTGGTAACGACAAACTGTAGTCCTTTATGCTAGGTTAATCAAAATTTTTCGAGTGAGTGTTTATGATTATTTTTTCGGTGAAAAGAAATTTGACGGCGGTTTCGGCGTTGGCGACGCTCGCGTTGGCGGCAGGTGTCTGGCTGTTTATTTCGGCGCAAACTAAAGCCGAACCCGCGCCGGTTCCTGACAACGGGCTGCAAAACCGAAAAACCTCACCTGCCGGAAAACTATTGACCGACGCGGCGACGAACGCGCCCGCGGTGATGCCGCTGACGTTTAATTTCGTCCGCTCGCCCGACACTTCCGCCGCTGACGGCAAAGGCAGATTTTTGATCGCCGTCAACAGCGGTTACGGGCTGACTTTCAACGCCAAAAGCAAACCGCAGCAGACGCTTTCGGTGATTGATTTGAACAAAACCCCTGAACCGCAAGTCGTTCAAAACGTCTATTTTCCGTCGCCGCAAAGCGCGAATTTCGGGTTGGTTTTCGATAAGAAAATGCTGCCGGACGGCAAGTTTAACTTATATCTGGCGGGCGGCTTTGAGAATAAAATCTGGATTTTGGGTTTCGACCCGAACGCCGCCAAACCGCTCGCGCCCGCCAATGCGCCGGATGAAAAATTTGACGCGCCATTTATAGACGTTTCCGCGTTCACCGAAAACGCGCCGTCGCCGAATTATAACGGCAATGTCGCCGCCGTCTATCCGACGGGAATTGATTTATCGCCCGACGGCAATTCCCTGTTTGTCGCCAATAATTTGGGCGATACGCTCGGCGTGATCGCCGATTTGCGCGATGCGCGAAAAATTTCCCGCATCAAATTACAGCGTCCGAATTCGGCGCAGTTCGTCTATCCCTACGACGTGCAGACACTTCCCGCCAAAACCGGCAAAACGGCTGATAAAATCTACGTTTCGTTGTGGGGCGACGGTTCGGTGGCGGTCGTGGACGCGAAAACCTTGAAAATAAAAACGCATATCGCCGTTGAACGACATCCGACGAAAATGCTTTTCAATCGTGATCGGACGCGCCTTTTCGTGGCGAATTCTGACGGCGACAGCGTTTCGATTATCAACACGAACACCGACAAACTTCATCAATCCGAGCCGAAAATAAATATCGAACTGGCGGAAAATCAGCCGAACGGGATGAGTCCGCAAGGTTTAGCGTTGAGCGATGATGAAAAAACGCTTTACGTCGCCAACGCCAAAACCAATTCGGTCTCGGTCGTCGGTCTCGATCCGCAAATCAACGAAGAAAACCGCGCCGCAAATAAATCGCGGAGTAAAATCAGCGGTTTTATTCCAACCGGCAATTACGCCTCGGCGGTCGCCGTCGTCGGCAATCGGCTTTTTATCGCTAACGGCAAAGGGACGGGAGTGGAAAATTCTTCGATGAAAATCACGGAATCGGGACTTTATCCGAATCTGCCGAACGCGGATTTTCCCGCCAATCGCTCCCAACGCGGCGCATACAGCGCGGCGATTGTTTCGGGCAACATTAGTCTCGTCAAAATCCCCGACGAAAAACAGCTTTTCGCCTTTACGCAGACGGTTTTGCGAAACAATAATATGGTCGGCGAATCGCGCGTCAATATCTTTCCGAACGGGCGTTCGCCGTTCAAGCACGTTATCTACGTGATCCGCGAAAATCGCACTTACGATCAGGTTTTCGGCGATTTGGCGAAGGCAGGCGACGGCAGGAAAGCCGACGGCGACGGCTCGGTAGCAATTTTCGGCGCGGGCGAGGCGGCAAAATCACCGAACGGCGCGGCGCAGAATATCACGCCGAACGTGAGAAATCTGGCATTGCGTTTCGGTCTGCTCGATAGATTTTTCGTTAACGCCGAAGCCTCGCCGGACGGTCATAACTGGTCAGCCGCCGCCTTTTCCAACGATTATGTTGACAAGGCTTTTCGATGGAATTATTCGGGACGCGGGCGCACCTACGATTACGAAGGCTTTAATCGTCTGCCGTCGTTCGATCCGCCCGCCGGACAGCCGCCCGTCGCTCTGCCGTCGGTATTTGATTTGCCCGCGACGGAGAATGACGTGGCGAATTTTCAGAAGAAATATGTGCCGTATCTAAACGGCAGCCGCGATGTCGGCGAACCGGAAACGCTGTATTTGTGGGATTTAGCGCAGCGCAACAAATTGACTTACCGCAATTACGGCGAATATGTCGCTACCGTTTCCGCCGAAGATTTGAAGGAAGTCAACACGCAGAAGTCGAAAAAATATCCCGATCTTTCGCCGACTTTAACGGCTTTTGCGACGAAAAAATCGCTCGAAAATCATTTTTCGCCTGCTTTGCGAAACTTTGACCAATTAACGCCCGATGCGATGACGACCGATTCTTATCAAGCGGCGAAAACATCGAACGGCAAATCGGACGCGGCAATCGGTTACGAAAACGCCGATGCGAAATTTCGCGGCAGTTCGCGTTTCGGCGAGTGGCAGAAAGAGTTTCGCAGTTTTACGGAAGATTTGAAAAACGGCAGGGGCGATCAAATGCCGAATCTGTCCATCATTCGCTTATCAAACGATCACACCGCCGGACTGAATAAAAATTTGCCGACACCGCAGTTTTATGTGGCGGAGAACGATTACGCCGTCGGCAGATTGGTCGAGGAAGTTTCCAACAGTCCGTATTGGAAGGACACGGCGATTTTTATCGTCGAAGACGACGCGCAGGACGGCGCAGACCACGTTGACGCGCACCGTTCGCCCGCGCTCGTTATTTCAGCATATAACCGTAAAGGCACACTTATTCACGATTTTCACAATACGGTTTCGCTGATTCGCACACTGGAAATTTGCCTGAATCTGCCGCCGATGAATTTTCTGGACGCGCACGCTTCCCCAATTGATATTTTCACCGCGCAGGCTGATTTGTCGCCTTACAAAGCCGAACTGCCCGAAATCGCTTTCGGCAATCTGTTTCCGCCGCCGAAGCCTTCCGAAGCGATGCTGAAATTTATGAAGCTAACCGATGAACAGAATTTGTCTCGCGCAGATTTGGCGAACCCGCGCGAGTTAAACGAAATAATCTGGTTTTCAGTTAAAGGAACCTCTGCGCCGATGCCGGAGATTTCACGTCTGCCGGTTTTCGATGTGATGACGGCAGGAATTAAACCCGACGATGAAGATAATGAAAGTAAAATGTCTGAGGACGATGACGATTAGATTTTACGTTTTCCGGCAAACTTGAACGGGAACATAAAAAGCCTGATTACACGATGTAATCAGGCTTTTTTTTCTAAAGTTTATTCTTCTCTGAAATAAACGATGAACGCTCCCGGCTTTTTCCGGTCATCCTTGGGTTTATCATCTTTCGGCGGCTTGTTTTTATCCGGCTGAACCGGAATGACCGGCGGTGTTTCCTTCGGCGGCGGATTGCCTTTCTGTGCCGAAGCCGACATCGAGAAGCAAATCATCACTGCGGCGGCTATTGTTAATTGTTTTAAAGTTTTCATTTTATGTTTCCTCTTTCCTTTCAATTTAAGGCACGAGGGGAAAGGTTGGAGACTGCGCCCGTTCTTCTCCAGCAATCTCAATGCCACGAACGGGTTTTTGTAAAATTCTGTAAGTTATCAAGTTAAATATCAATTGCCCTTTTATGATTCAAATTCGGAGTGCGACGTTTTCCGCAACTTTTATACGAAATCGTCAATTTGCCGTAAACGGATTATAATTTGTCTATTGCTTAAATAATAATCGTTTCGCAATTAAATTTTATGATTGATAATTCTGAAAAACTGAAACAAATCCTCGTTATCATCGCCACCGCCGGTGTCGTCGCGTTCAATTATTTAGCGGCAACCGGCTATCTCGGCGGCGTTACGCCGGACTTTGTTTCCAACAAATACCCGACGCGCATCACGCCCGCCGGTTTTGCGTTTGCGATTTGGAGTCTGATTTATCTCGGCTTAATCGCGTTCAGCGTTTATCAGGCGATGCCGTCAAACGCGGCACGGTTTCGCAGCTTGCGTTCGGTTTATATTCTGAACTGCGCCGCCAACTGCGCGTGGCTATATTTCTGGCATCACGAGATGATCGTCGTGAGTCTCGGCGTGATTTTTTTGATGCTCGGAACGCTCGCTTACATCAACGCCCATTTACAAAAGACCGAATCGCTCGCCGAATTCTGGCTGGTCAAATTCCCTTTCGGACTTTATTTCGGATGGGTCACGGCGGCGACGATTCTCAACGCGACGATTGCGCTGATTTATCTGAAAGTTCCGATTTCCGATTCGCTCGCCGTTATTTTCGGCGCGGGTTTGCTTCTAACGGCGGCGGCGTTGGGCGTTCTAATTCGGTTCAGATTAAACAATCCGTTTTATCCGCTCGCCATCGCGTGGGCGTTAACCGCTATCGCCGTCAAACAAAGCGGACAAACTTTAGTCGTCGCCTCAGCCGCCGTCGGCGTGATTTTATCACTGATCGCCGCACTTTCTTTTCTGGTAATTATGAACAAAACAAACGATGAATGACGGAAAAATTTGCGTTTCGGTGTGCGCGGAAACAGCCGACGAACTAATCGAACAAATTAAACGCGCCGAAGATTTGGCGGATGTGATTGAGATTCGGTTTGATTGTTTAGCTAAGGATGAAACAAAATTAACTTCACAAAAGATGTCTGAGTTACGAAGTAAGAAACTTTTGCTTGCTACATTTCGACAGTCCGAACAAGGCGGAAAGAGAAAGTTACTTTCAAATGACCACATAAAATTTTGGCAAACTTCAAAGATTGATGAGATTACTGACTTGGCTGACTTCGAGTTTGATTTATTTACAAATAATTTTGGAGTTTCGTTTGAAAATACAATTCGTTCATTTCACATATTCAATCGTAATTTGTTCATAAACGCACCTGATTTTTTATCTGGACTCTACAAGAAGATGAAAACTCAGTATGATGGCAGCATTTTTAAGATTGCCGTTCAAGCCGACGACATCACCGACTCAATCGCGGTTTGGAAACTCCTCGAACGCGCTAAAACCGAAAACAAACAAATCATCCCAATCGCAATGGGCGAAGCGGGCAAATGGACGCGGATTTTAGGTTTAGCGCACGGCGCGTTTATGACTTACGCCGCGCTCGATGCCGGACGGGAAACCGCGCCTGGACAAGTTTCGGCGAAGGATTTGATCGAAGTTTACCGCGTCAAAAATTTAGACGAAGAAACCGAAGTTTACGGCATTTTAGGCAACAGCACGAGCGTTTCGATGTCGCCGTATATGCACAACGCGGCGTTTCAGTTTCACAATTTGAACGCCGTTTTCGTGCCGCTGCAAGTCAATGATTTGGACGAATTCATCCGCCGAATGGTCAAGCCTAAAACACGCGAAGTCGAGTTAAACTTCAAGGGTTTCGCCGTTACGATTCCCCACAAACAAAGCATCATCAAGCATTTGGATTCGATAGACGAGACCGCGAAAAAAATCGGCGCGGTCAACACCGTCAAAATAATTGACGGCAAACTGCACGGCTGCAACACCGACGCGCAGGGTTTTATCGAACCGCTGCTAAATTCCTACGGCGATTTACAAAACGCCAAAGTCGCTGTTCTCGGTGCAGGAGGCGCGGCGCGGGCGTGCGCTTACGCGCTCAAAACAGCCGGCGCGAAAGTCACGATTTTCGCTAGAGATTTACAAAAAGCGCAGACTTTAGCCGATGATTTTGGTGTCGAATCAGAAGAGCTATCAAACAATAATTTCAACGATTTCGACATTTTGGTCAACACCACGCCTTTGGGAATGAAGGGCAAAGCCGAAGACGAAACGCCTGCGTTCGGCGAACAATTCAAAAACGTCAAACTCGTCTATGATTTGGTTTACAATCCGTTTCAAACTTTGTTGCTAAAGGAAGCCGACCGGTTTCACATTCCGAAAATCGGCGGTCTGGCGATGCTCATCGCACAGGCGATGGAGCAGCAAAAAATCTGGACGGGCAGAGACGCGCCGATGCAGGAGATGAGTCGCGCGGTTTTGAAAAGATTACAATGAATGAACGCTACAGCCGACAAACTTTATTTCCGCCAATCGGCAAATCAGGTCAGGAAAAATTATCAAATTCCAGAGTTGCGCTCGTCGGATGCGGCGCGTTGGGCGCGTCTCACGCTGAAATTTTGGCTCGCGCCGGTGTCGGTTTTTTGCGAATCGTTGACCGCGATTTCGTCGAATTTACCAATTTGCAGCGGCAAACTTTGTATTCCGAATCGGACGCGATTGAAAGATTGCCAAAGGCGATGGCGGCGAAAAACCGTTTGACGGCGATCAATTCGGAAATCGAAATTGACGCGCCGGTCGCCGATGTCAATCATTCGAACATCGAAGATTTGGTAAAAGATGTTGATTTGATTTTGGACGGCACGGATAATTTTCAGATTAGATATTTGATTAACGATGCCTGCGTAAAATTAAACAAGCCCTGGATTTACGGCGCGGCGGTGTCGTCTTACGGGACGACGATGACGATTTTCCCGAATCAAACGCCGTGTCTGCGCTGTATCTTTGAGGAAATGCCGGATGCCGGAACGTCGCCGACGTGCGAGACGGCGGGCGTGATTCAGCCGATTATTGCGAGCATTTCGGCGATTCAGACGACCGAAGCGTTGAAGATTCTGACGGAAAATTTCGATCAACTTCATCGCTCTCTAATTCAAATTGATGTCTGGCAAAACGATTGGCGGAAAATTAAATTGGGTCAGCCGAACGCCGATTGCCGTTGCTGCGGAGAACGAGTTTTCGAGTTTCTCGATGCCGAACGAAGCGAATTTTCCGCTGTTTTATGCGGACGAAACGCCGTCCAAATCGCGCCGCCGAAACCGACCGTAATTGATTTACAGAATCTCGCCGACAAACTGAAAAATCTCGGCGAAGTGAAACAAAACCAGTATCTTCTGCGTCTCAGTGTCGGCGAATACGAACTGACCGTTTTCAGAGATGCCCGCGCCATCGTCTCCGGGACTGATGATATAATTACGGCGCGTTCAATTTATTCAAAATATATCGGAAACTAAAAACTTTTTAATGAAAAAACAGATTTTTCTGCTGCTCCTTTTTATCTTTTCAATCGCCGATTTCGCTTCCGCCGCCGAACCTTCCGTCTGGTCAATCAACACGCGATCAGAGGTTCTGCGCGGCGATGCCAAAGGCGTTTCGATCAATGAAAACGGCACGATTTCGCTTGCGCCGAAGTTATCGGAAGTCTTTAAAACCGAACAGCCTTACGTTTGGTCGAGCGCGGTTGACGCGAGCGGAAACGTCTTTCTGGGAACCGGCAGCGATGGGAAAATTTATCGGGTTGACGCAGGTGGAAACGGCAAATTGTTCGCCGATTTAAACGAGTTGAATGTCTCGGCGTTGGCAGTCGGCAAGGCGGGCGAGATTTTCGCCGGAACTTCGCCGGACGGAAAAGTTTACCGCATTGACGTAAACGGCGGCGCGGCGGTTTATTTCGAGCCGAAGGAAAAATATATTTGGTCGCTGGCGGTTTTGAACGACGGCAGTCTGGCGGTCGGAACCGGCGAAAACGGGAAAATTTATAAAGTGAAAACGGTGAGTTCAACGCTCGAAACTTCCCTCCTGTTCGACACGAGCGAAACTCACATAATCGCTTTAATCGTTGATATTAAAGGGAATCTTTACGCCGGAACGGACGGCGGCGGGCTTGTTTTGCGGTTTGCGCCGGACGGCAAACCGTTCGCGCTGCTCGATTCGCCGCTGCGTGAAATTCACAGTTTGACAATCGGCGCGGACGGCTCCGTTTACGCCCTGGCGTTGGACGATTCGGCAGCCGCGCCGAAAATAACGACGCTTTCGACGACCGTCGCAACGCCGACTCCGACCGATTCGACCGCTCCGATTTTGCCCGAACCCGCGCCGAAAAGTCGTTATGATCTAACAACGGCAAAATCGGCGGTTTATCGAATCGCACCCGACGGCGGCAGCGAAATTATTTGGAATTCGCCGACCGTTACGGCGTTTTCAATCGCGGCAAACACGGACGGCGTTTATCTCGGCACGTCCGACAAGGGACGCATTTATTCGATCACCAACGACGGGCGCGAAACGCTGCTTCTGCAATCGAACGAAGGGCAAATTTCGACGATGCAGACACGCGGCAGTCAGATGTTTGTGACATCGAGCAATGCCGGAAAACTCTTCCGTTTCGGGACGGAGACGGTCGCCGAAGGAGTTTATGAATCGTCGGTTTTAAATGCCAAATCGAGCGCGGCGTGGGGCAGAATCTGGTGGCGCGGAAGCGGCAGTGTCGTTCTGCAAACGCGCAGCGGCAACACCGAAAAGCCGAACGAAACGTGGAGCGATTGGAGTGCGGTTTACGCGGATTCAAAAGGCGCACAGGTGCAGAGTCCGAAGGCGAATTTTTTGCAGTGGCGGGCGATTTTGAAAAGCTCGGCGACCTTGAACGAAGTCAACGTCGCGTATCAGCCGCGAAACATCGCGCCGGAAATTCTTACGATTCAAATTTTGCCCGCCAACGTCGGCTTGATCGCCAATCCGGCGATTATCATTGATCCGAACATCGAAAATTCGGGCATTGATCCGGCGATTTTCGGACTGCCGCCGATTTTTAACATTCCGCCGCGCCGCATTTTTCAGCGCGGCGCACGTTCGCTGCAATGGGCGGCGGAAGACCGCAACGGCGACAAATTGGAATACGCGGTTTATTATCGTGAAGCGAGTGAGACGGAGTTCAAATTGCTGAAAGAAAATTTCCGTGAAAATTTCTACGCGCTCGACGGTCTGGCGTTCGCCGACGGGCGTTATATTTTCAAAATTACGGCGAATGACGCGCCTTCCAATCCGGCGGCGCAAGCTCTTTCCGGGATGCGAATCAGCGATCCCGTTGACATTGACAACACCGCCCCGATAGTTTCGGCGGTCGGCTCGCCGCAGATCACGGGCGACAAAGCGCGAGTTTCCTTCGACGCGAGCGATTCGTCGAACCGTTTGCAAAACGCCGAATTCAGCGTTAACGGCGGCGAATGGCAAACCGTTTACGCCGATGACGGAATTTCCGACAGCCGAACGGAGCGTTATACTCTTGAAATCTCGATGAAAAATGCGGGCGAGTTTTCGGTAACTTTGCGGGTTTTCGACGCAAGCGGCAACGTCGGGAATGCGCGAACTTCGGTCAAGAAATAATTTCCAAAATTTTTGAGAGTAGCGGCAAAAAGGCACAAAAATCGCAGAAAGTTCAAAGTTCTATCTTGCGATTTTTGTGCCTTTTTGCCGCTATAATTTTTTATTTTTTCTTCGGCAAAGTCATCGTCTCG
>JAYVGL010000277.1:0-7594 GCA_043772175.1 Pyrinomonadaceae bacterium
TAAAGGCACGATGAAAACATCGCTGTTGGTCGAAATCGCTTCGACTTTATCGGGATTTTTTAGAAACGCGATCTCTTTTGAATCCGGCGAAAAAGCGTAGTCGGTTCCGGTCGAAGCACCGTAAGGCGGCGCGTCGAAATCGCCGGGCGTAACATCTCTCGCAATTCCGCCGCCGCTCGGCACGACGAAAACGTGCGTTCGCTTGCGGTTGCGATATTCCGTCCAGTGGCGATACAGAAGTCGTTCGGTAACAACAGCTTTCATTTTGCCGCTCTCGGCTTTGGCTTCCGTCTGCGCGTTGCAGTCGTCGCTCGTGCATTCCGGGTAAACGTCGGAGTTGAACGCAAAATATTTTCCGTCGGGCGACCAGACCGGATTGCCCGCGCCGCCGGAGATTTTCGTGACCTGGCGGCGGTTGTCGCCGTTGATGTCCATCGTCCAGATTTGTCCGAGAGTCGTGTAGGCGAGCAGTTTACCGTCGGGCGACCAGCGCGGCGCACTGCTCGATTTCGAGTCCTGAGTGATTTGTTTCGGGCTGCCGCCGTCCGTCGAAACCGTGTAAATTTGGGTTAAAGTTCGATTGCCGGCTTTGTCCACTTCGCCGACGGTGTAAGCGATGGTTCTGCCGTCGGGCGACATCTGCGCGTCGCCGACACGCCGGATTTTCATCAAATCGTCAAAGTTGAAAGTCGGTTTCTGCGCTTGAATACTCGCAAATGCGAACGTCAGCAAAACGAGCAAAAAGAAAATGCGTTTCATAAATTTTTCCTTGAAATAAAAGTGAAATAAAAGTCGAATTACGAAGACCATTATGGCATAAATCTTTGGAAAATTAGAATTTGATAAGCTATGATGAATAAAACTTTTCAATCAAACAAATGAAACAAAATATAATTCTCGTCATCGGACTTTTTCTGATTTTCGTCGTCAAAACATCCGCGCAAACGCCGACTCCGACCGCAACACCGATTTTATACTCGGAAAAAACACTCGAACAACTAAAGCAAATTCAAACGGCGGCATTGGCGAGCGATTACGCCTATCGTCAAACGGCGTATCTTTCTAACAACATCGGGGCGCGTCTGACCGGCTCGAAACAAGCCGAGCGCGCCGTCGAATACGTCGCCGACGAATTGAAAAAACTCGGTTTGACCGTGCGTTTGCAAAAATTAACCGTGCCGCATTGGGTGCGCGGCGCGGAAACCGGCGAGTTAATCGAATATGAAGGAATGGCGAAGGAGACAACGCAAAAAGTCGTTTTAACCGCGCTCGGCGGCAGCACTGCGACGAGCGCGAACGGTTTGATCGGCGAAATCGTCGTGGCGAACAGTTTCGACGAATTAGAAAAACTCGGACGCGGGAAAGTCGAAGGCAAAATCGTTTTGCTCAACAATATCTTCGACGTTGAGATGCAAAATTCCGGTTTCGGCGGCGCGGCTTACGGACAGGCGACGCAGTATCGGGGTTTCGGCGCAATCGCGGCGGCGAAACTCGGCGCAGTCGCCGTTTTAGTACGTTCGGCGGGCGCGTCGCAGAATCGTCTGGCGCACACCGGCGCGATGCGCTACGACGATAAAGTAACGAAAATTCCGGCGGCGGCGGTTTCGTTTGAAGACGCGGAAACGATTGTTTATCTCGCTAAAATGGGAAAAGTGAAAATCAAATTGACGCTGACTCCGCAAATTCTGCCGGACACGACCGGCTACAACGTCATCGCCGATTTGAAAGGCAGCGAAAAGCCTGACGAAATCGTGATTGTCTCCGGTCATCTCGATTCGTGGGATTTGGGAACGGGCGCACTCGATGATGCCTGCGGCGTGGCGGTTTCGATGCAGGTCGCTTATCTTTTGAAGCAACTGAAAATCAAGCCGAAACGCACGATTCGCGTGATCGCCTGGATGAACGAAGAAAACGGTTTGGCGGGCGGCAGAACTTACGGCACGGAAGAAGACGCGAACATCGCCAAACATTTCGCCGCGCTGGAATCGGATTCGGGCGCGGCGCATCCGCTCGGAATTTATTACACCGGCAAGCCGGAGTTATCGCCGTTTCTCGCGCCGCTTTCAAAAATTTTAGGTTTGCAGGGCGCGGGACTTTCTCAACTGCAGGCGGGCGGTGTCGGCGCGGACATCGGACCGCTGACGCAGAAAGGCGTGCCGTCGTTCGCGCCGTGGACAAACCAGCAGACGTATTTTAATTATCATCACACCGCCGCCGACACTTTCGACAAAATCAATCCGAAAGAACTCGCCGAATTAGGTTCGGTGATGGCGGTGCTAGCGTTCGGTCTGGCAAATCTGGAACAGCCGCTGCCGCGCTGAAACCTCGGTTCAGAGTTGCGGCTGTCGGATGCGTGATTAAGCCGCGTTTCCAGCAAGTTGATTGCGCCCGACAGCCATAACTCTGAACTTTTTATCACGGCACGAACGCGCCCGGAAGCTGTCGCCGCTTGCGCCAAACGCGGCGACGGTAAAGCCGCCGGTCGTGCGCTGAAAATACCAGGTTCCGTCGGATGGTCGAAACACGGATTGGTCGGCTTTTCCGTCGCCGTCGAAATCGCCCGGAATAGGTTTGTCGCCGTTCGCGCCGAACTGCGCGGCGGAAAAAACTCCGTCGGAACTTCGCAGATAACACCAGGTTCCGTCCGATTCGCGGAAAACACCGATGTCGGTTTTGCCGTCGTAGTCGGCGGGCGCGAGTTTGTCCGAAGCGAATCCGAACGCCGCCGCCGAAGACGCGCCGTCCAAACTGTCCAGAAAATACCAGGTGTTGTCCGACGGGCGAAAAACCGCCACGTCGGTTTTATCGTCGCCGTCAAAATCGGCGTTCACATTGCGCCCGCGAATCCGCGCCGTCAGATAGCCGCCCATCGTCGCAAACTGATTCGCCGCCGCCGTGTTCGGGCTGGGCTGTCCGACGATACCGTTCACCTTAAATTGTCCGCCCGCGTTTTGTTCGCTCGTCCCGCCGCCGATGACGTTCTGTTTAATGACGAATGTGCCGCCGGATTGGGCGAAGGCGATTTGCGACACGCATAAAATGAACATCCCAAAATATAAAAATTTGCTTTTTTCGATTAACATAAAATTTTCTCTTCAAAACATAAGCCGCGAAATGTAAGAGCCGGAGCGCAAACGGAACGCTTGCGCTCCAGTCAGCTATTTACTGCCGTTCGATTTTATAATTGACTACCACGTCCAGATTTCCGTCGCGCAGCGTGTGATTGTGCGTCCCGATGCCCCAATTTTGGGCATTGGTATATGCATCGGTGAATTTGTCGTATTCGTCTTTGTCCGTATTGTCTTTTTCGGAAAACGCGCCTTCGATACTCAAAGGTTGTCCGGCTTGTTTCGTTACCGGATAACTCTGATTGATCAAAATAGTTTCTCCGTCCGCCGTTTTCAGAGTATTGGTGAGTGAACGACTCGATACCTGATGAGAATCAACCGAGAGTTCCCAGTAAAGCTCGCCTTTTCCCGTCCACTCGCCGTTGTTTCTGACGTTGACCGTCGTAAATGTTACGTTTAATTTGTCTGACATAATTTGATTGCTCCTTATTTTGGTCTATGGTTAATAGTTTGATGAACGCCGTTTTGCCGGTGGACATCGCTTCTGACAACCGAAACTTTCACGGCTGCTTGCCGCGCAAAAATTCGGTTGACGGACGAATCAAAACAAACAGTGCTTTGAAACAATTCGCAGCCGCATTCTATCGGCAGACTTCCGCCTGCTGATTGCTCGGACAGACGATTTTTCGCAAGCCTTCGATCAGATTTTGCTGTTGCTGTAATTGTTTCCGCTGTTGTTCGACTTGAACTTGCTGCTCTTTGACGGCATTGAGCAAAACGACCGCTACGCGGTCGTATTTCACGCCTTCGACCGCGCCGGTTTCGTTGTAGGTTACGAGCAAAGGCTCGACTTTTTCAACATCTTCCGCGCCCAAACCCAAATCGCGCATTCCGCCTTCTTTCCGAGTAAAAGTAATTGGTTTTAGTTGATTGACAAGATTTAAGCCGGACGAAAAATCGGCGATGTCGGTTTTGTAGCGCAGGCTGGACGAGCAAACCGAGATTTGTTCGTTCGCATTACGACAAAGACTGGTCGTTCCCGCCAAGCCGAGAAGTTCGACTCTGATAGCTCCGTTGACGTGCAGACGGTCAATCGGCGCGGTTGTGCCGATGCCGACGTTGGTGTTAAATAATGCTCCGTTGATTCCGCTGATGCTGCCCAAAACCAACGAATTGCTTGTCGTTACAAACGATTTTGCTCCGATAGCGGCGGCGTTTGATAAGCCGGCATTTCCGACATCTGCGTTCTCGCCGACGAGCGTAATTCTCGCTCCGGTCGTGTTCGTTTTTCCCGCATTGAAACCGACGAAAGTATTGTCTTCGCCGCTCGTCTTGGCAATGTCCGTTTTGCTTCCCAAAAGCGTGTTGCTCGTGCCGTCGGTATTGGCTGCGCCCGATCTGCTTCCGAAAAAAGCGTTGTCGCCGCCGGTCGTATTTCGTTGCCCGCTGACGAAACCGAAAAAAGCGTTTTCATCGCCCGTGTCGTCTTTGCCCGCCGAATCGCCGACCAAAGTTTTTTCCGGTGAAGA
The DNA here is from genome assembly GCA_043772175.1 of Pyrinomonadaceae bacterium. GTDB lineage: Bacteria > Acidobacteriota > Blastocatellia > Pyrinomonadales > Pyrinomonadaceae. The sequence continues at coordinate 4,598 of JAYVGL010000277.1, forward strand.
AACGAAACCGCCGCCGATCAAATTTTCGGAACTCGATTTGCCGCATCTGTCCTCCGGCGGCGAGGCGAACGGTTCGACAAAGACTGCCGAGATTCGTAGTTTCTACAATTCGCCGCCGGCAAATAACGTCGAAAAACGTCCTTCAGGTTTTATTTGGAAAAAGATTTTGCCGATTGGTATCGGCGTTCTGCTTTTATCGGCGGTCGGCTTCGGTTTCTACCAGTTTTATTTGCAGCGAACGACTGAAAACGAATCACAACCCGCGCCGATTGAACAGATTCGGTTTCAACATCTGACCGACGACGGCGATGTGATTCATCCGACGATTTCGCCGAACGGTGAATTGCTTGTTTACGTTCGTCAGCAGGAAGACGGCGAAAGTTTGCGGCTCAAACCGCTGGCGACCGGCAATCCGGTTCAGGTTTTGCCGCCGTCGCGCAAAGGTTATCGTTCGCTCGCCTTTTCGCCGGACGGAAATTACTTATTTTTCAGAGAAAATGCCGCGCCCGCCGCGATTTACCAAACGACTCCTTACGGCGGCGCACCGAAAAAAAATCGTTGAAAATGTGTGGGGCGATTTCAGCGTTGCGCCCGACGGCAAGCGGTTCGCTTTCTTTCGACGCTCGCCCGACGCGCTGACGCATCAGTTGATTTTGTCCGATTCGGACGGCGGCGGCGAACGTCAATTGAGCGCGAAAACGCTGCCTTCGAGTTACCGAACCGGTGCGCCCGCGTGGTCGCCGGACGACAAAACCATTGTTGTCTCCGGTGATTTAAGTAAAGAACCGCGTCCGATACTTTTGAAAATTGATGCGGAAACCGGGCAGGAAACCGAATTGCCGCATCCGCGCCGGCAAGCGATTATACGCTTTTTGTGGATGCCGGACGGCGAAAATATCGTTGCTACGGCGCGGGCGTCAGACGAAGGCGTTTCGCAGATTTGGCTGCTCGGCGCGACGGACGGAAAGGTGCGTCGTCTGACCAACGATCTGGAAGATTATTACTGGCTCAGTCTTTCGGCGGATGGCAAAAAACTCGTTACGCGCCAGCAGATAATCGTTTCGCACTTGTGGCTTTTGCCGGACGGCGATCTGAAAAACGCCCGCCAAATGACCTTCGGCGAACGCAATCACGACGGCATTCGCGGACTCGCGTGGATGAAAGACGGAAAGATTATCTTCTCCGCCGTCACCGACACGATTGCCGACCTTTACGCGATCAATGCGGACGGAACAAATCGCGTCCGTTTGACGGCAAACGACGGACAAGGCGACACTTATCCGACGGCGACGGCAGACGGACTCAACATCGTTTTCACGTCGCACCGGGGCGGTGACGGTCGGCGAATTTGGCGGATGAATGCGGACGGGCGCGATCAAAAACAAATAACTTTCGGCGAAAAAGCGAAAGAATCGGCTTATTCCGCCGCCGTCTCGCCCGACGGTAAGGAAGTTTATTTCATCAAAACCGGCGCATCGCCGTCAGCAATCTGGAAAGTGTCAATCGAAGGCGGCGAACCGCAGCCCGTCTCAAATCCGAACGATGCCACCGTCGAAGATTTCTTAGCCATTTCGCCCGACGGAAAATGGCTCGCCTACCGCCACGCCGCAAACGAAAAAGCAAAAGAAACCGAAGAATCTATGCGAACCGTCGGCGTTCTGCCGACTAACGGAGATGCCGCGCCGAAACTCTTCAAACTCCTTCTGCGCCGCTCGGTGATGCAGTGGAAAACCGATTCGTCAGGATTTTATTATGTTGCTGGAACGCCCGATGCCGCTGTGCTTCGGATGCAACCGCTCGACGGCGACGAATCGCAAAAAACGCTTGATTTTCCCAACCGGATTTTTAATTTCGCGTGGTCTTCGGACGGCAAAAATCTCGTCGTCGCGCGCGGCAGACAATCGGGCGACGCGCTTTTGCTGACGAATCTGCCTTAGAGTCGAACAGGGAAAGTTTGCCATCTAGAAACTCAGATGCTAACCTATAAAAGGTAAAACTATGAACCGACCGCCGCCGTATTTTCCGCAAGGCAAACTTTCGCCGAGCGACGACAATCGTTACAAAAAATTTAAGTTGACTATCGGAGCCGCAATTTTCGCGCTGGTTTTGTTTTTAATCGGCGCGGGAATTGGAATTTTTTATCTGATTCGCTGGGCAATTTCCTAAAACCATTCGCAAATTTGTTTGACGTGAGCCGCTCAGTGCGGCTTTTGTTTTGTAAAATCAAACTCGATTCTTGACACTCGCGCCGATAAATTGCACTTTATATTTCTGCACTTCTTTTGATTATTTTGTAAAAACTTATTTGAGGAAATTCGGATGAAAAAAACTATTTCTATCTTTGCGCTCCAACTGCTTTTCGCCTGCGCCGTTTTCGCGCAGGAAAAGCCGACGGCGTATATCAACGCGCGGATTATTCCGATTGTCGGACAGCCGATTGAGCAGGGAATTCTCCTTGTCCAAAACGGCAAAATCACGGCGGTCGGCGATGCGCGGACGGTTCGCTTAAGTTCCAATGTCGTCGTTATTGATTTGAAAGGCAAAGTGATAATGCCCGGTCTGGTTGATTCGCACAGTCATATCGGCGACGGCGCGGGCGCGGACGGTTCGGCTCCGATTCAGCCGGATGTTCGTCTGCTCGATTCGCTGAATCCGCGAGCGGCGAGTTTACAGCGGGCGCAGGCGGGCGGCGTTACGACCGTCAACGTAATGCCCGGATCGGGACATCTCGACAGCGGGCAGACGCTTTATTTGAAACTGCGCGACGGCGCGAATAAAATTGACGATCTGCTGATTTACGACAAGGACGGCAAATATATGGGCGGCATCAAGTTCGCCAACGGCACGAATCCGATTCGTCCGGGCGGCGGAGTTTTTCCCGGCACACGGGCGAAATCAGCCGCTCTGGTTCGTGAGCAATTCGTCAAGGCGCAAGAATACCGCGACAAAATCAAAAAAGCCGGAAGCGATAAATCGAAACTGCCGCCGCGTGATCTG
>JAYVGL010000278.1:0-16466 GCA_043772175.1 Pyrinomonadaceae bacterium
GCAGAAAATTTGCTCTTGACTGCTCACTGCTCACCGCTCACTGCTCACTTTTACTATGTTAGTTTTAGAAAATGTATCAGTAAATTACGATGCTATCGAAGCCTTGACCGATATTTCCTTAACGGTCAATCAAGGCGAAGTGGTAACTTTGATCGGCGCAAACGGCGCGGGCAAAACGACGACTTTGCGAACGATTACCGGATTGCTGGAGCCGCGCAGCGGGCGCGTAATGTATGAAGGCAAACAGATCAGCGGCGTGGCGACGCACAAACTTCTGCCGATGGGCATTGCGATGTCGCCCGAAGGTCGCGGCGTTTTCGCCAATTTGTCGGTGCGCGAAAATCTCGAAATGGGCGCGTATATCCGCAACGATAAAAAAGGCATCGCCGACGATATGGAACGCGGTTTCGAGATGTTTCCGCGTCTCAAGGAACGCGAACAGCAGAAAGCCGGAACGCTGTCCGGCGGCGAACAGCAGATGCTGGCAATGGCTCGCGCTTTGATGTCGCGCCCGCGCCTTTTGCTACTCGATGAACCGTCACTCGGTCTCGCGCCGCTGGTCGTTCACCGCATCTTTGAGGCGATTGACGAAATCCGCGCCGGCGGTACGACGATTTTATTGGTCGAGCAAAACGCCAACGCCGCCCTCCATCATTCCGACCGCGCTTACGTTCTGGAAACCGGCAGAATCGTGATGGAAGGCGACTCGAAACAACTCGCCGCCGATCCGCGAGTCAAAGAAGCGTATTTGGGCGAATAATCTTAAACACAATGCCAAAGAGAAAAGCGGACGTTTTATGAAGCGTCCGCTTTTCTTTTATATTCTTCCCCGACCGTTACTTTGCCGGTGCTTGCTGCTGCGACTGCTGTTGAAGCTGCTCTTGAATCTGCCGCTGGAGTTCCGGCGGGATTTGCGATTGACCGGGCGATTGCGGCGCGGTCGTATCAACAATTGCGTCGAGTTTCGCCAGCACGTCCTGATAAATTACGATGTCTTTTTTCGCTTCCATATCGCGTTTGACCGAAGCCAGATAATCGGTAAATATCTGCCCGCGTTTTTCCGAAACTTTCTGTTCCATCAGTTGATCGCGGGTTTTGGCGAACTCTTCCGTTTTCGCTTCCTCGCGGCTGTTGACTCCGACGATGTAGTAATTGTCGCCGATTTTGACGGGCGTTTTGGTAACTTCGCCGACCTTCAAAGCGTAAATCGCGTCTTCCAGTGTTTCCGAAGTCGCCGCGCTCGGACCTTGACCGAGCGGCGAGCCTAAAATGAATGTTTTCGCGTCCTGCGCCTTCAAACCTTTGCTCGTTGCGGCGGCTGATAAATTCGCCGCCGAAGTTGCGCCCGCCGCGATTTCTTTGGCGATTTGTTCGACTCGTGCCTGCGCCTGCTCGATTTTGACGGTTTCGGCGATTTGCGTTTTCACTTCGTCGAATTCGGCATCACGCGGTTCGCGTTTCTCGACGAGCATCGGAATCGCAAAACCGTTTTGAATCGGCGTTTTTTCGCCGACATCGCTCGGATTATTCAAAGCGGCGATGCCTTCTTCAAATTGGGGCGAGTTACCGACGTTTTCCACCGTGTCGCCCGGTTTGACAAAGCCGGTTTCGCGCACCATTTCCGCCGCGCTCATGTTCGCCTGCGCCGCAAATTTCTGCGCCGTCGCCGACGCATCTTTCGTCTGCTTCAAATCGTCATCAATTTTCTGCGCGAGTTCCGCCGCCGCCGCGTAACCTTTGCGGTTTCTAAGGGAAACTTCGATTTCCTTTTTCGCATCTGCAAAAGTTTTCGGAACGGCTTCGCCGCGCCGCAGAATAAAGTAACGATTTTCAAACTTGATCGGTTCGGTTACGTCGCCCGGCTGCATCGTCAAAAGTTTCTGATAAGGATCGGTCGGATTCTGTTTATTTTCTTTAACCAAACCCGCCAATTTGCCGCTTCTGGCTTTGCTCGCCGCGTCTTCGGAATAGCCGTTGACCAATTTCGTAAACGCTTCTTCGGAGACTGTGTCGCCGTCTTTTTTGGCTTGCACGGCGATTTCGTTCGCCTTCTGCACGATTTGCGCTTCAAGTTCGGGCTTCGGAATTCGCAGGACGATTTGCTGCCCTTCGACTCCGGCTTGTTTTTTGTCCGCCGGAATGTTGGCGAATTCGGCTTGCAGTTCCGCGTCGGTCAGCGGGATTTTCTCGCCGAGTTTTGAAGTGTTGACGAAAACATAGCGAATCTTTTTCTGCGGCGCGTTGATGTAATAATTTTTCTTGTTCTGCTCGAAATAATTTTTCAGTTCGTCGTCGGTCGGCTTGATATTCTGCGCTAAATCGGTTGTCGTTACGGGAACGTAAGTTAAATCGAATTTGCTGTTTTTGCGTTGGTATTCTTCCAAAATTTCCTGCTCGGAAACGGTTACGCCCGATGTCAAAAAAGCTTCGAGTTTTTGCGAACTCAGAAAATCGCGCACGGCATCTTCATATTTTTTGACGCTGCCGGTTTGTTCGGTGACATTTTGCTCGTATCGCTGCTGGTCGAACGCTGCACCGTCCGCCGGTTTGAACTGTTTGCGAATAAAAGTCGCCACTTCCGCGTCGGTCGTCGTCAAACCGAGACGCGCCGCTTCGACGCGCATCAGCCGGTCGCGGACGAGTTGGTCAATCAAAAACTTGCTCGGTGTCGGTCGCCCGCCGCGACTCGAATTTTCCTGCTGCAAAGCGACATCGCCGAGCGTAATTTTTTCGCCGCCGACTTTCGCCGCCGTTTCTTCGCTACGCGCCAGACCGCTCGACGCGACGTTGCGGCTCGAAGGCGCGTAGAAAAACACCAAACTCGCTACCATCAGAATAGCGAAACCCAAAATAAAGAAATTGCGCGTTCGCTCTAAACGACTGAAAAACTTTAACATCTTTTATTTTCCTAATTCTTGCAGATTGAAATTTATTGATTGGACAAAGCGTGTACTCTATCCAAAATGCCGCGCAAAGTCCAATCTCTCGCCTTTAAGCCGGCAATTAATTGATGAGAAACGACGGGCGAATTTTGTTGAAAACAGTTTTAACCGATCATTTCAGCGAATTCCGATTCACCGACAACTCTGACATTCAAGGAATCGGCTTTGTTCAATTTCGAGCCGGCATCGCTTCCGGCGACGACGTAGTCGGTTTTTTTGCTGACCGTGGAAGAGACTCGTCCGCCGCGTTCTTCGATAATTTTAGCGGCATCGTCGCGGGTAAAGTTGTCGAGCTTTCCCGTCAGCACGAAAGTTTTGCCCGCGAAGTTTTCGTTCAAATTGACGGAATCATCGCCGTCAATCTCCATTTTCACGCCCGCAATTTTCAGACGGTTGATTGTTTCTTGATTTTTCGGGTGGCGGAAAAAATTATGCACCGAAGCGGCAACGGCTAAACCGATGTCGTGAATTGCGTCGAGTTCTTCGACTGTTGCGGCGGCGAGATTTTCGATGTTTCTGAAATGCCGCGCCAGGATTTTGGCGTAGCGTTCGCCGACGTGCCTGATGTCAATGCCGTAGAGCAGCCTTTGCAGCCCGCGCCCTTTCGACAGTTCGATTTGTTCGATTAGTTTGGTCGCCGATTTTTCGGCTTTGCGTTCGAGCGCGGCGATTTGTTCGTGCGTCAAATCGTATAAATCGGCGACGCTGCCGACCATTCCCAAATCAACCAGCATTTCGACCGACACATCTCCTAAACCCTCGATGTCCATTGCCTTTCGCGCCGCGTAATATAAAATCCGCGCCTTGATTTTCGCCGGACAATCGTCGTTTGAACAGCGAGTAACCGATTCGCCTGCCGGTCGAACCGCCGGAAATTTGCACACCGGACAGATTTTAGGAAACTCGTATGCGGTTTCGTTTCCATCGCGCCTCGTCTCGATCACCTGCAAAATCTGCGGAATAATCTCGCCCGATTTTTCGATCAGAACCCAATCGCCGATCTTCAGATTCAGGCGTTTTATTTCGTCTTCGTTGTGCAGACTCGCTCTTGCGACGATTGTTCCGGCGAGCGTCACCGGCGTGAGATAAGCGACCGGAGTCAGTGATCCGGTTCTGCCGACCTGGATATTTATCGCTTCGAGCCGCGTCGTCGTCTGCATCGCCGGATATTTATAGGCAATCGCCCAGCGCGGAGCTTTGGAAGTCGTGCCGAATTCGGACTGCAACTGCGTCTGATTGACCTTGACGACCACGCCGTCAATGTCGTAATCGAGCGAATCACGCAACGCCTGCATCTTTCCGATAAATTCCGTTAATTCATCGAAACTTTTACAAAGCGCACGATTCGGATTCGTGTGAAAACCTTTTGCTTCGAGCCATTCAAAACTCACCCAGTGCGTCGCAAACATTTTCGCCGCGCCCGACAACAAATCATACGGAAAAATGTCGAGACTGCGAGATTTAACAACCGTCGAATCGAGTTGGCGCAGTGTTCCCGAAGCGAAATTGCGCGGGTTGGCGTAAGTTTTTTCGCCCTGCATTTCGAGTTCGGCATTGATTTTACCGAACACCGAACGCGCCATAAAAACTTCGCCGCGCACTTCAACTTTTCCGGGAAAATCGCCGTTTAATTTTAGCGGAATCGAGCGAATCATCTTCACGTTCGAGAAAACATCGTCGCCGACCGCACCGTCGCCGCGGGTCGCACCCGAAACCAAAACGCCGTTTTCGTAATGCAGAGCGACGCTCAAGCCGTCAATTTTTAATTCCGCCACATAATCGAATTCGCGCCCGTCCGCTAATTTCCGACAGCGTTCGTCAAACGCTTTTAAGTCTTCCAAATCGTATGAATTGTCGAGCGACATCAGCGGAACCGTGTGGACGAACGGCTTGAAACCTTCCGCCCGTCCGCCGACTCGCTGCGTCGGACTGTCGGGTGTCAGCAATTCGGGATGCGCGTCTTCGAGCGTTTTTAATTTAACCAGCAACGCGTCAAATTCCGCATCGGCGATTTCCGGGGCGTTGTTTTGATAATAAAGTTCGTTGTGCCGATTGATTTCGGCGCACAGGTTTTCGATTTCGGTTGGCAGATTGTTTTCGGCTTGTTTAAAAAGATTCATATAAGAAAATTTGTCTATTATTGGCAAAGTGCCTTCATCTTTTCATTACATTTGTCTCTCAAAAACTCTCCCCGAATATTTTTACTTTCGGGATTTTCTAAATCTTTTATGTATTTATCAAATTCATTTTCTAACGCTTTATGAAATAAATTTCTATTGATAACTACTCCTTTTGAGTAATCATTAGCTTCGTCTATGGCTACAACCATTTCTGAAAGATTCTTGATATTGATTAGCGAATTTACTTTACTTTCTGCCTGATGCAGAAGTCCACACCTAATTTGTTTAAAAATAATTCACTTAAAGCATCATTATCTTTGAAAGCAGGAAAATACTGACTATATCCAAAAAAATCTCGAAACGCCTCCCAATTCCTTCCATAATATCTTTCATCTGTTGACTTTAATCCTAAATAAAATTGATTTAATGTTTCAATGAGAAGGCAATCAATAGACATAATAAGGAAACCCGAATTTCCTCTTATTTCTATTGTGTTGTGTTCAATCAATAATTTTATAGGATTAAAAAATCTGGTTTTGAATCTATCTTTAATTATTTCGATTCCTAAACTCCAGATTGGAGAATTTCTATCGGCTAAATCTGAAGTCCATTGTGAAGAAAAGTGTTGTGATGATATTTTTTTTGACATTAATTTGATTTAATAACTTTCAATCTCTTTCAATCTCTTTTACAAGATTTATAAGGAAAAGAACAAGACGCAAACCTTTATCAATTACCATTTATCTTTCGACAAAGTTCGGCTTTGCATATCTTTCCAAAATGGATCGAGCGAAGTGTCAACTTCTTCACAAACCGCGTTGATTCGGGCGATGATGTCATCTTCGTCATATTCTTCGCCTAATTTTTTCACGCCCATCGCAAAGATTTTACTGCGTGAAACCTTTAACTTTTTCGCCAGTCGCTCACTCAACTCAAATACGTCGTTCGGAACTGAAATCGCTGTTTTCATAACAAAAGTGTAACTCAACTATTACTGTCGAATCAACGCCGTAAATCCGGCAGTCAAACACTGAAAATGATGATTTGAACGCATCAGAATCGGCGAATCAGAATCACGCCGACCGTAATTAAAACCGCGCCGAGAACGCGAAATAAATTGATCGGTTTCTCGGTCGCGCCGAGCCAGCCGAAATGGTCAATCAAAAGGGTTACGAACATCTGTCCGGCAATCGCCAAACTGAAAGCCAGGGCGACGGAGACACGCGGAATAATCGTCGCCATCACGGAGACGAAAAACGCGCCTAAAAATCCGCCGATCAGAGCCACGGGCGGCGCATTTTTTACCGTCGCCAAATCGCCCAAAGGAACGCCCGTCAAAAGCATATAAACGAACAGCGCGACCGTCCCGATGCTGAATGAAATGAACGCCGCCAGAATCGGATTGCCGACCGAATCCGACAATTTGCTGTTGACAATCGCCTGCGTCGGCATCGCCATTCCCGCCAGGATCGCTAAAATTATAAAAAAGTAATTGTTGAAAAATGACATCTGAATGATAAATGGTGAATGGCAAATGGTGAATGTTCTCTTCTCAAATTAACCATTCACCATTTGCCATTCACCATTAAATTAGTATTCCGTTTTGTCGTGTTTGTCTGCCCAATTTTTGAACGCTGCCAGTCCTTCTTCGCGCAGAAAATTAACGCTTTTGATTTTTCTTTCTTCGACGGGCAAAGCGATTTCTTCGTAGATGAAAGAATCGTCGAAACCGACGTTTGCCGCGTCGGTGTGCGTGGCGGCGAAGAAAATCCGCGCCGGACGCGCCCAATAAATCGCTCCCAAACACATCGGACACGGCTCGCACGAAGTGTATAAAACGCATTCATCGAGTTGAAACGATTTGAGTTTCGCGCAGGCGTTTCTGATCGCCACGATTTCGGCGTGTGCCGTCGGATCGTCGGTCGAAGTAACTTGGTTATAACCTTCGCCGATAATTTCGCCGTTTTTCACGATCACCGCGCCGAACGGTCCGCCCGCGCCTCGGTCAACGCCGATTTGCGCCAGTTCGATGGCGCGGCGCATAAAAAATTCGTCCTGTTCCGTCATTCGTCTATTGTTTCGGTTTGATTTTTATCTCGAAAAGTTTTTTCCAATTCTTGCCGGTCACGAAAATTCTATCGTTCGCCGCATCGTAAGCGATGCCGTTCAAAGTATTTTCCGGGTCGCGTGCCGCGTCGTCCGGCGAGATGCCGCCCAAATCAATCCAGCTTAGTAATTTACCGGAATTCGGATCAATACGGGCGATGTGATTCGGTTTGCCGATCTCTTCGGAATGCCAGACGTTCGCCCAAATCTCGCCTTTGATGTATTCGAGTTCGTTGATTTTCATCAAAGGCTTGCCGTTTTCATTGTTGACGACCAGAGTGCGAATCGTTTTGAAGGTTTCCGGTTCGACGATGCGGATGATGTGTGTGCCGTCGCTCATAATCGGATTTACACCGTCGTTCGTCAAACCCCAGCCTTCGCCCGCGTAGCCGAAGTCGCCGAGCAGTTTGAAACTCGCCGCGTCATAAATAAAACCTTGTCCTTCCTGCCACGTCAGCTGGTAAATTTTGTCGTTCAAAATCGTCGTGCCTTCGCCGAAACTGCTTTTCGCCAAACCGACTTTCTGCACGATTTTGCCGGTTTCCAACTCGACTTTTCGCAAATCCGACTTGCCTTCCTGTCCGGTGCTTTCATACAAAAAGCCGTTGTGGAAAAACAAACCTTCCGTAAACGCCGTCGGGTCGTGTTTGAAAGTATTGACGATTTCGTAGGTGTAAACCGGAATTTTGTCGGTCGCCGGATTAGCCGAATTGACGCTTTTATTGGCGTTGACGACGTTATTGTTGTTCACGTTCGTTCGATTTGCCGGAGTTTCGGTTTTACACGAAACGGCAAACGCGGCAAATAAAATCAGTAGAAAAAGACGCATAATTTTCAGATTCCAGATTCCAAATTCCAAATTCCAATTTTTCTTCAATCTGGAATTTGGAATCTGGAGTCTGGAATTATTTCCCCATCGCTTTATCAATCGCCCGCCGGAAACTCTCCGGCGAAAACTGTCGAACCTTAACACCGTTAACGAAAATCGTCGGCGTTCCCGAAATGCCGAGCGTTTTGCCGTCGGCGAGGTCTTTTTCGATGTCGGGCGCGAACTTTTTGCTTTTCAAATCAGCTTCAAATTGTTTGACGTTCAAACCGATTTGAAAAGCGTATTCGATCAAAGACGCTTGATCCAGTTTAGCTTGATTGGCGTATAAAATCTCGGTGTATTCAAAAAATTTCCCTTGCGCGTGAGCGGCGTTCGCGGCGAGCGCGGCGTTATAAGCGTTTTCGTGAATCTGCACCAGGGGAAAATCGCGGACGACGAAACGGATTTTATCGCCGTAAGTTTTCAAAATTTCCTGCACAATCGGATGCGCCGCCGAACACGCCGAGCATTGAAAATCGGAAAACATCACGACCGTAACGGGCGCAGCCGCTCTGCCGCGGGTCGGCTGATTCTCCGTCGCCACGACTTGGACAATCGGCGGAATCTGTTTGATTTTGAACTGCGCGTTGTATTTTACAAACAGACGTTCGCGCAGATTCGATTCGAGCGCGAGGCGTTCGGCATCGGAATAATCCTTTAATTTATCGCTGATTTCACGGGCGATGACATCGCTCGCGTCAATGTTCTGCGCTTTAGCTTCGGCGGCGACCAAATCGGAATAAACGATCTGCTCCAAAGATTCGCGGACATCATCGTAAACGTCGGCTTCGATTTCGGACAGCGCGGCTTTGTTTTTCGTCTCGTAATTTTCAACTGATATTTGCCGGTCGCCGACCGTTGCCAAAACTTCGATCCGACTCGGATTCGACGCATTGACATCTTTGCCGAGAACGGTTTTATATTTCGTTTTCAAATTTGAAACGAGCGCGGCGTAAGCCTTCTGCTGCCCGTCGCGCTGCAAAAAAGCGACGATTTGCGGTTTGATCTGTTCGAGCGTCTGATTGCCGACTGCCGCCCGGTTCGCTTCATAAACGGCTTGGATTTCTTTTTCGGATAGCGCGAAAACTTTCGCTTTAACCTCGGTTTCGAGCAATTTTTCGACGGTGATTTTCCGCGCCGCCGATTCTTTTTCAAACAGAATATCGGCGATTTGCTGTTCGAGCAAAACCTGCCGCGTGTTTTTCAGCGTCGCCGAAAGATTTTGCAGTTCCTTCTGAACTTCGGGCGCGAGATTCTGCGTCGTATAATTTCGCCCGTTCGCCGATGCCGAAATTTCGTCGGACTTTTGGGCGTAAACATTAACGCTCAAAAACAATAAAAGAAAAGTTGAATACAATTTCATAAATTTGTGGGCAAAACGGCTGTTTTAGTTTTTTCACCTTAGCGAAATCCGTCGGTTATAAGGTTCCGGACAGAACAGAAATTTCAATCCGACCCGGCGAAATTCAGTTGAACCCGAATCGCTTCGTTTTCGTGCGGTGCGCCGAAAATTTCCGGGTGAAAAATCTTCGCCAGAATCTCCGCGCCGTCTACCACTCGCGGCGCGGGACGCGAAAAATACGCGCTCGCGTCAACCGCCCAAACATTATTATTGACGACGGCGGGCAGTTCGCGCCAGTTTGCCGGAAACACCGTTTGCGGAATTTGGCGCACGATGTCGGCGATGTAATAGCCGCACGGAATCAGAACCAGAATCTCCGGTTGCGATTCGTAAATCGCCGCGTAAGTTGTCGTCAGAGACTTTTCGCCCGCCGCGCCCAGCAGCGGCAGCCCGCCCGCGATTTCGACTTGTTCGGGAACCCAATGTCCGGGCGCAAACGGCGGCTCCAGCCATTCGAGCATCATTACGGATTTGGGATTTCGGATTTCGGATTTCGGATTTGCTCGGTATTCGCGGATTTGCGCTTTGATATTATCGAGTCGGCTTTGTAAATCTTTGACGACCGATTTCCCTGTTTCGGGTATGCCGCACAGTTCGGCGACGGTTACGATGTTGGCGAAAATGTCGGCAATCGTGTTCGGCTCCAACGAGACGACGGTCGCCTCGCTGACATACATTTTCGCGGCTTTTTCGACGGTTTTATACGAGACGGCGCAAACTTCGCAGAGTTCCTGCGTAATGATTAAATCCGGTTTTAATTCGTGCAGACGCTTTTCGTCCAAATCGTAAATCGAGCCATGTCCGTCGAGATTCGAGCGGACGGCGTGGTCAATTTCCGCGCTCGACATCGTTTCGTGCGAGATGCGGCTCGCGGTCAGCGGCGGTTTACCGGCGACCGATTGCGGGAAATCGCATTCGTGCGTGATGCCGACGAGATTATTTTCCAAACCGAGAGCGCAAACGATTTCCGTCGCCGACGGCAGCAGCGAGACGATTTTTAATTCTGATTTTTCGAGCATAAAATATATTTGAAAGCGAACCGGCGGCGAACGACAAATTCGTTTGAATTTTTCCGGCAGCCGATTGAAGATTTTAAACGACATCTTGTATGATGCAAAATATGAAAACACTTTATCCAGAAATCGAACCGTTTGACGCGGGCAGGCTGAAAGTTTCCGAGATTCACGAAATTTACTACGAACGCGCCGGCAACCCAAACGGCATTCCGGTCGTTTTTCTGCACGGCGGACCCGGCGGCGGATTGATTCCGACTTATCGGCGATATTTCGATCCGCAGGCGTATCATATCGTCCTTTTCGATCAGCGCGGGGCGGGCAAATCTACGCCGCACGCCGAATTGCGCGAAAATACGACGTGGGATTTAATCGCCGACATCGAAACATTGCGGGATAAATTCGGCATCGAAAAATGGGCGGTGTTCGGCGGCTCGTGGGGCAGCACTCTTAGTTTGGCGTATGCCGAAACGCATCCCGACAGAGTTTCGGCACTTTTCCTGCGCGGCATTTTCTTGACGCGCAAAAAGGAACTCGATTGGTTTTATCAATGCGGCGCGTCGGAGATTTTCCCCGATTTTTGGGAACGCTACCGCGACGCGATCCCCACTGCGGAACGCGGCGATTTTATGACGGCGTATTACAAACGCTTGACCGGCACGGACGAAGCCGAACAACTGGCGGCGGCACGGGCGTGGAGCGTCTGGGAAGGCTCGACCTCGAAACTATTTCCGAGCGAAGATTTGATGGAACACTGGGAAGGCGCGCACGAAGCGTTGCAACTTGCCAGAATCGAATGTCATTATTTTATGAACAATTCGTTTTTCCCGTCGGAAAATTATTTAATCGAAAACATCGGCAAGATTCGCCACATTCCGACCGTCATCGTCCAGGGACGCTACGATGTCGTTTGTCCGGCGACGAGCGCGTGGGATTTGCATCGCGCCTTTCCCGAAGCCGAATTCATCATCGTCCCCGATGCCGGACATTCGATTTCCGAACCCGGAATCGCCTCGGCTTTAATCGAAGCAACGGATAAATTAAAGGAAAAAGCGGCAGATTAAAAGCAAAATTGTTTTTTTGTTGGAAACATTCAATGAACGGCGTTATGATAAACAAATTGACGCGCCAACTTTTTTGATTTTATCAGCGTCTTAAAATGAGGGAAAATTATTATGGGCGGTTTAGGAACAACGGAAATTATTTTAATCGTAGCGGTTTTGTTTTTGCTTTTCGGCGCGAGTCGTCTGCCGCAGCTGGCGAAATCTTTCGGGCAGACGCGCAAGGCTTTCAAAGACGGAATGAAGGAAGCCGAAGAAGAGGAAAAAATGGAAGAACGGCAAAAGCAATTGGGCGTAACGCCGGTCGCACCGCAAATTAATTCGATGCCCGTTTCGGCGACGGCGAATTCGATGAGCGATGAAGAATTGATGGCGGAAATGCGCCGTCGCGCTGAAGTGAAAAATTAAAAATTAGTCTGAGAGGTTGAAACTCGGCAAACTTATTTTTCACCTTCGCCGTGTTTTTTTTCCACCTTTCAAATTTTCTCGCCGACCAGCAAAGTTGCTTTGACCGAGAATTGAAAATTAGTTTCGCCGCAGTCGTCGGCAATCGTTTCGGCGAGTTTTTCGACGACGCGCTTTCTCTCGGTTTCGTCCAGAAAATCGAGCCACGCCGGAAGCAGAAAATCGGCGGCGAGCGGCGAATTGACGAACGCCGCGCCGTCGTCGGACTCGAAAAACTCGCTTTTGACAATCGTTTCGATTTTCGTCAAACCCAACTCCGCCGCCGTTTCTTCGATTTTCAGAACTGTCGGCAATTCCAGAATCAAACGCTCGAGTTTCGCGCTTTTTTCCAGCATCTCCAGATTCAAAAAAGTCTCCCAAAGCAGCGAATAAATTTCGCCGAAGCTACTCGTGGTCGGCAGAAAAACGGCGATTTGCTTTTTCGACGACGCAGCGATTTTCGACAAAAACGCTTTTAATTCCAACGGTTTCACAAAAGTCGCATCGGCGATCACCGCGTCGAATTTTCCTTTCGGATAGACGATGGAGAAGTCCACGTTCGCCTGTATCGCGTCGGCTTTGGCGCGGGCGATATTTAACAATTCCTGTGATTCCGACACGCCGAAAATTTCGATTTCATCGTCCAGTTTTTCGCGCAGTGCCAGAGCGTGATTGCCGGCTCCGGCGTTAACGTAAAGAATTTTTTCCTCGCCGGAAAACTTGAAATTCTCGTCTAAAAGATTGGTAAATCGCTCCGTCCAATCCGTTTCGACATACAAATCACGCAGAAAGGCGAGTTCTTTTTCGGTTTTGCTCATACATTTAATTTAGCGTATAGATTTGCCCGCGCAAAATCCCGCGAACAGCCGTCGAGAGTTGACAAAATATGATTTAATTGGAGTTTGGGTAAAAGCAACCTCAAAAGCGACATTCAGAGTAACCGATAGCTGGAGACTGATAATTTTTCGTTTCCAAATTATCAGTTTTCAATTATTTCAAATAGTGGAAAATCACTTTTCAACTTTTCAGAAACCTTTGCGTTTCAGCCATTCCGCCGCCGTGTCTTTCGCCGCCTGTTTTTCGCCGTCCACCGCATAATTTAACTGCCGCATTTCGTCGGTCGAAATGGCGTTATTCAGTTTCGCAAAAGTTTCGCGCAACGCTTCGGCTCGGTTATTGCGGGCGATGTAAACGGCTTGATACGGCGGGAAAAACCGGCGGTCGTCGGCGAGTTGAAACAAATCTAAAACCGCAATCAACCCGTCGGTCGAATTTCCGGCGATCAAATCAAGCTGCCCGGAAGCCAAAGCGCGATACGTCAAACTCAAATCCATTTCACGCGGCTGTTTCGCCAAATTAAAATCGTATTTCGCCGCAAACCCTTGGTAGCCGTCCGCCCGCGACATAAAATCCTGACCGAATCCGGCTTGCCAATCTTTCGAGAAAGGCACGGCTTCGGAGATAGTTTTCAAATTGCTTTTCCGCGCCACATCGCCGCGAATCAGAATCGCAAAATCGTTGGAAAAACCGAGCGGCGGACTGATTTCCAAGTCGAAATTTTCGGCGTAAGCCTGTTTCGTCTGCCGGTAAACTTCCGCCGTGTCGGTCAGCGGCGCACGTTTCAAAATCGCCGCGTAAGCCGTTCCCGTATATTCCGGGTAAACGTCAATCTGATTCGCCAGCAGCGCGTCGTGCGCCAGATTGCCGCCGAGTTCGTAATTTCTTTCAACCGCCAAACCGCGTTTTTCCAGCATTTGCGCCAGGATTTCCGACAAAATCAAACTCTCCGTAAAATCCTTCGAGCCGACGCGAATCGCCGCTGAATTTTTTGACTGAAAGTTTGCCGACAAACTCCAGCCGAACAAACCGACAACAATCGCGCTCGCGCCGATCAGAACGAGTTTTCGGCGTTTGGTCGGAACAGCGTTGACGGCAGTTTGTGGCGCAAAAAGTTTCTCGATTTGTCCGAGCGCGAAATCGGCGAAAAGCGCGAGCATCGCCGACGAGATCGCGCCCGCCAGCAATAAATTATTATCGTTTTGCCGCAGCCCGCGAAAAATATAAGTTCCGAGTCCGCCCGCGCCGACCGCCGCCGCGACCGTGGCGACACCGACCGCGATGACGACCGCAACACGAATTCCCGTCGTGATAACGGGCAACGCGAGCGGCATCTCGACCATTTTCAGAATCTGCCAATCGGTCAAACCCATCGCCGTCGCCGCTTCTTTGACTTTCGCGTCAACGCTCTCGATGCCCGCGACGGTGTTGCGGATAATCGGCAGAAACGAATACAAAGTCAGCGCGATTATCGCTGTTTTCGCGCCGATGCCGCCGATATACGCCACCGGAATCAGCAGTCCGAACAGCGCGAGACTCGGCACGGTTTGCAAAATGTTGGCGATTCCCAAAACCGGCGTTTGCAGAGACTTTCGCCGCGTCAACAAAATTCCCAGCGGAACGCCGATTAAAACGGCGACCGCCGTCGAGACAAAAACGAGAAAAAGATGCTCCCGCGTCAGCGTCAGCAACTCCGTCCAGTTATTTTGCAGAAATTCGTGAAAATTCATTTCCTCATTACAGAAAAAATTAACAGGACAGACAGGATTTACAGGATGAATAAAACTCGGAAAATATCCTGCCTATCCTGTCCATCCTGTTAAATAAATTCGCGCGTCGCAATCGTCTCCAAATAAGCCCGCGCCAAAGGCAAATCTGACTGTCGAAAATTCTCCGGCGTGTCGTTCAAGACAATCGCGCCTTTCTCCATCAGACAAATCCGCGTTCCCAAAATGAACGCTTCGCGCAGATCGTGGGTCACGAAAACGGCGGTTTTGCCTAAATTTTTGACCAAGGCAGCAAATTCTTTTTGCAGATTATTGCGCGTTAGCGGATCGAGTGCGCCGAACGGCTCGTCGAGCAGAAGAATTTCCGCGTTCGCTGCCAAAGCCCTTGCCACGCCGACGCGCTGCTTTTGTCCGCCGGATAATTCCGACGGCAGCCGCGCCGCGAATTTATTCGGATTCAGACCGACGAGTTCCAGCAGTTCGACGACTTTCCGCGCCGTTTCGCCTTGGTCTTTATTTTCAAGATTCGGCACGAGCGCGACGTTTTCGGCGATGGTGAAATGCGGAAAAAGTCCGCCTTCCTGCAAAACGTATCCGATGCGGCGGCGCAGTTTAATCGCTTCCCAAGCGGTCGTCGCTTTTCCTTCAACCAAAACTTCGCCGTTCGTCGGTTCGATCAAACGATTGATAAGTTTGAGCGTCGTCGTTTTGCCGCAGCCCGATTCGCCGAGCAAAATCAAAGTTTCGCCCTTAAAAATCTGTAAATTTATGTCGTCGAGAATTTTCGCCGCGCCGATTGTATAATCAACGCCGCGAAACTCGACGATAGTCGGTGATTTTTCCGTCATTTTAGAAACTCTAATCAGCTCGGACAATTGATAGAATATCTTAACACTCGACTTTCGCGGGCGCATCGGGCAAAAATATATTCATCGGATGTTTTCTTTTGCAAACTCTTATTTTATGACCGAACAGACTTTTTCAAGCGATTTCTTTCGCCGTCAGGACGAATCGAACGATTTGCGCTTTTATGATTTTCCGCGCTTCGTCAATCACATAGACGACGCGGCGATTGCCGCCGCCACCGAACTTTACCGCGAATTTTTTCCGGCAAACGGCGCGATTTTGGATTTGATGAGCAGTTGGGTTTCGCATCTGCCCGAAGAGATTGATTATCGGCGCGTCGCCGCGACCGGAATGAACGCGGACGAACTCGCCGCCAATCCGCGCCTCGACGAATACGTTGTGCAGAACCTTAACGAAAATCAGACTTTGCCGTTCGGCGATGCGGAATTCGACGGCGCGGCGATCTGCGTTTCGGTGCAGTATTTGATTCAGCCGCTCGCAGCTTTCCGCGAAATCACCCGCGTTTTGAAAGCCGGTGCGCCGCTCGTGGTCTCATTTTCCAATCGCTGTTTTCCGACCAAAGCCGTCTATGCGTGGAACGCGCTCGACGATACCGGACACATCGAACTCGTCCGCGAGTATTTCACGCGTAGCGAAAGTTTCGACCGCATCGAAATCCGCCGCCATCAGCCGCGCTTCGGCGATCCGCTTTTCAGCATCATCGGGCGGGCGAAAAAATGATGAAATTTAAGCCGACCAAAGAAGATTTGCGCGATGCCGTCAACCGCACGACCGAGGATTTGATTGACGAGAATCTAAAAGTTTTATTCTGCGGCATCAACCCCGGAACGTGGTCGGGCGCAACCGGCTTTCACTTTGCGCGACCCGGCAATCGGTTCTGGAAAGCACTGCATTTAGGCGGCTTTACCGATAGAGTTCTGCATCCGTCCGAAGAACACGAACTGCTTGAAAACGGTTACGGCATCACGTCTTTCTGCCAACGCACGACGGCGCGGGCGGACGAATTGACGACCGAAGAATTCATCGCCGGCGGCGTGAATTTGATTAAAAAAATTAAACATTACAAACCGCAAACGCTC